>JAJXTW010000064.1 GCA_021783455.1 Nitrospirota bacterium
TCGCAGCCATAGACGCGAGTATGCCTGGACTACCAAGCAAATCCCCTGACCGACGGCAGCGAGTATACACCAAAAGGAGTTTGGATTCAAGATCAAAAAATGACGCTAAATTGACAGAGTTAGCCCTCCTTTCCGAGTATTCTTTCCTTGGAAGGAGTAAGGAGGGGTCTGATCAGTATCTTTGCGACACCGGCTGAGGCGTAACTGGATCAAATATCTGATCGCTCTTCTTGGGATGTAATTTGAAGTTGCCAATAACCGAAGTCTCACGTATAATCAGAGCGTATACAATGTGGCTGTTCGATTTCCCATCTATGCTTTTGGATTTTTTTTCTCAAGGGAGAGGTTACGGAGCTGGTGCCCGTCCCGGCCTTCAAAGCCGCTGTCACTGTGCGTGAGTACAGTGAGGTGAGTTCGATTCTCATGCTCTCCCGCCAATCAACTTCAGCACTTCAATGAGTTATAGTGGGTAATTGCTTTATTTTCTGCCCGCACTCTCCCCTCATATCGATCCCATGATCGTAACCATGATGGCGCTCGGGTATTCGGCACAGCCACAGGTGATGATCTGACATGACCACTATTATGGGTAAATTTATTGTCAGGGTTGTCGTTGATTGCCTTGAAGGAATGAGGGCTCAGAAGATGCCGGGGAAATGAAAAGCGGGCGTCTGAACTCAGAATATCTGAAACCGACCTTGGATGAGGGGAACAATTCTCTGCATCAAATCATCCTTAACCAAGAATGCATTTGCTCCTGCACTTCGAAAAGTCTCTTCTTTAGATTCGATGCTGTAGCCTATGATAAAGGCATCCGGCTGATTCTTTCGAAGAATTCTGGTTAACTCATCTCCCCTCATCGAGGGCATGCGATAGTCGACGATGAACGTATCGTATCGTTTGGTCTTAATCGCATCAATCGCAGCTGTGCCGTCTTCACTGGTGTCCACAGCCTTATACCCCGCAGATAGCAATATAGTCCTGAGGATGTCTCTGGTCGTTTGGTTATCGTCTACAACTAGGATGGATTCGGTCATCATTGCTAATAGAATACGTTCATCGAAAAAAATTGTCAAGGTTTTCGGTGGGGTATTTTAAGGGTATATAGTTTTGGCCAATCGCGATTAAAATACTGAACATGCGCGTATGGATTACCAAGCCTGCACAGGATCGTCATACCCTAACGCATTCTGAGGCCCCAGTGCCCGGCTTTTTTGCAGTCCCCGTTCGTTTTTCAAAAATCCAAAGATAACTCTTTTACCCTGGGACCTGCGTTTCTGACAAGATTAACGCTCCCGGACGCCGTCGATAAGCAGGTAGGTATCGTGCTTCAGATACCGAGTCCCTGTTACTTTCAAGTTTGGATGATTCTGCACATGTTGCAGTGTTTCCCGGTCGAACCCCGCTCCATATACCCTGGCCACAAAAGGCGCAAAAAAAATCTGGCGTTTTCGGAGAGCGGGATCGGCCGAATATTTCATTTCCAGGAGACGGAATCTTCCGCCCGGCTTCAGCACCCGGGCGAACTCGGAGACCGCCTGCTCCTGCAAATCCCGGGGCAGGACGCAGCAGAGAAAGAAAGCCACGATCCAGTCGTACCGTTCGGATGGAATGGCCACCATGCTCGAGGCGTCCTCATGCACGAACTGAACAGTGCACGAGGCTTTCGCGCACCGTTTTGCCGCTTTTCTGAGCATCACGGCGCTGAAATCCATCGCAGTCAGGTTCACGTGGGGGGGATAATATTTCAGGTTGCGGCCGGTCCCGACTCCCGCTTCCAGCACTTCACCGCTTACATCCGCCAGAAGTCCGGGTCTCCATTTTCGATATTGCAGTTCCCAGGGGTAGTCCAGGATGTCATAGAACCATGCGGTGACGTCGTACCGTTTCTGATTCAGGAGGTTTAAGTCCTGCATAGTGCCTATTTTCTCTTTCAACGCGATTTCCCTCTTGCCTGCTTGCCCCTGATCGCTTCTTCGAGTTGATCCCGTGAAACATCGCAGCCCTGGAATACAACCGTACCGTCGATCTCGATGGCCGGAAACTTCGGCAGCGACATCCTCTCCAGCAAACCGACGCTCGTCTTCTTCACGATCTCCACTTCAAAAGCATAGGCCTTCTTCAGTTCCGCGACCGCGGCGCTGATCCTGTTTCACCTGCCCCCCTGCGGGTCGTTAAAATAGAGACGGATAAGCATTGCTCTTTCTCCTTTTTACACGGACATGCAATCACCGTCTTCTCTCGCCCGGGTAGGTTCCTTTTTTCGTCACCGGACAACAAGCCGGCGCTGGAACGTCTTCTGCATACTGTTTTTTGAGTAATTCGAGCAGGTCAGGAATCAGGGGTTCTTTAAGGAAGTAGCATTTGAGCCTGCCGTCGATGAAATAATCGACGAGAGCATAAGACCGAAGAAGCTTAAGGTGCTGAGACACATTCGGTTGGCTGATGTCGAGGGAGTCCTCGAAGTCGCTTACACACTTTACTCCCCGATTAAGTTCTTCGAGAATTTTGACTCTTGCCGGATGCGCGACAACTTTGAGGAGATCGATTCTTTTTTCTACGGGGATCATGGCGCCGGGTTCTTCCTTTCTCTTATGAATGATCAAAGTATATTAAAGCATGCAAATATTAGTATGTTTTTATATTTTTGTCAAGTGCTCTTTTGCAGGTGCTAACACCTCTAAATGATGACGAAATGCGGTGGCATCTTGCTTATTGCATTGGAAGTCCGATAAGTAACAGGCAGAGAAAAGGCGCTAGACCAATCTATCTTTCACTCACAAAGGAGGTAAGCTTTCAACACTTCAGCCAACACGGAGGTAGGCAATTCCTTCATGGTATCCGACATCCTCCATCCCCAGCCGATGAACCTGCTGGTGACCGGGTCCGGAACCAATGCGACCCAGGATATGAAGAACTATGGAGCATCCATAGCAGCCATGTCACAGTACGTCGAAAACATAGGCATGGCTGATTCATCAGGCATAATAACGGTCATGATGCAAGACGCCTCGGACGGTGTCATGAACGGCAAGATGGGCGGCACCCAGATCACCACCAGTGATATGGGCGGAGGCATGATGGGTGGAGGCGGCACCATGATGCAATCCACGGCCGGGACAAGCGGGCTTGCAGCTGCTATGACACAGTTCATGGGGGCAACCTTGAACAAGTCAGGAGTTACCACAACTGGCGTGCAGACGCTCATTAACCAGTTGACCTCATCTGCCGGGACCATTTAAACGGGAGTGAATATGCGTAATCAAAAAGGTGAGATCGTTCCAGGCATCATTGTAGTTATGATGGCCGTGACGATGATCTTCAGCGGTATGGCTTGGGCTACCACGGATCCGGCGGACATTGCATGCACAGCGAACACAAAAACGACCACCATGAGGCGGGGATGCGGCAGAATCAAAATGGCGGAGATCAACCTGCCGCTCCCCAGGAGCAAAACAGATAAATACAGAGTCAAGCGATGGCCCTTCAAACTACAGTGCTTAACCGGCAGCCGGAGATTATTCCGGCTGTCTTTTTAAAGGGACGAAGAAAGGTGAACGGTTATCAGAGGCTAATATTTGAACTCCAACAGCAATTCTACATTCGTGATATAGGTCAGCGGTTTCATAGTGAACTTATCTGACAGGGGTATAAGGCTCCATTTGATATCCTTATCGTCATAGAATGTGAAAATTGACCGTTCCCCAAAGTATTTTGCGGCGAAGTCAGCCGTCGAGTCAGGAAATGGCGCATAGAGCGGACTCTCCTCTCTGTTGGTTTCGCTCCTGAGATTCACGTGCAACCCCTTGAAACTCTCACTCGTAAAATCTATCAATGCCGGTACGGGCGAACCAATTGTCGGCAATGACCACAAAGATAACGTATTGACATTTTGCGGCGGGTTTGTCTGATGGTCAACTGCGGCAAATGCAAAAGACGCGTAAAATGTGCAGAGTAAAAGAATGGGTAACGTTTTTTGGAAACACTTGCACAACATCACAGTCCGCCATCTGAACCGTTGGGTTCAGTAAAATTGGGATATATTACCTCTTTTCGCGAAGGGAAAGCCATAAGATTTTTTTTAAACTCAGCTCCGCCTCAGGCGTCCGCCGGAATAAACCTTCTGTTTCGGTACTGAAACTTCATGGGGCTTTAACAAATTATTCCAAGGAAATAAGGTACAACCAAGCCCCACAGGTACGAGAACCAGAAAGATTTTCCGCCCTCTGTTCCAATAGGAATTTTTCACGTCATTCGAAATGTACTCCCATAAATCGCGCGTCACGTCTCTGCAACTATCACTGAATAGTCGCTGCCCTCCCACTTTTTTTCATCATGCCAATAGAACGTAAAAAGGATCAGGGAACCCTTTGGAAGATCTTTCGTGGGAAGGTCCGCGATGTAGACTCCAAGTCCCGTGTCTCGCGCCTCCAGATCATTGGTCCTTCTCCAGTAGTCGGCACTCCAGTGGACCACCGCCGGTTGCAACACCTCTATGCGGAACATCCTGCCTGTTTTTACAGCGCGAATCTTATGGTTATAGCGCCAGATTGAATACAAGGACTTCTTCTTCTCAACCTGATAGCGCTGCACGGTCTGGGGAGGCATGCCGAACACCTTGTTGTCACGCAGGGAACGGAGCAGCGTTACGAACTCCGCGTGGGCCCACACGAGCGGCATCGCGGACCCTGACGGCTTGCCAAAAGCGAGTTCAAGCTTCGGAATATCCGGTGCATCCCAAATTTGCTCGGGGATAAGACCCCCCTCATTTGCACAAGACGCCAAAGTACGAAGGAGCCTTTCCGCCTCGTTCCTCCGGCCTGCGGCAAGTTCGTAATGCGCCCGCTCGCCCGCGATCAAGGGCCACGCCCGTCCGATACCGGTCCCGTCAAAGGGGGATCCGTCGGCATGCTCGCCGTAGCCGTCGTCATTATAGCGGTGCCAGAGAGGACCATAAGGCATATCCACTCTGAGCATTGCATCGATGACCCGAACGGTATTCAGTATCCGCGGATCGTCGGGAGCCCGAAGCCCGAAGCGAACGAGGGCAAGAGCGTCGGGGCTTACGATCTCCGAGGCAGGGAGCGTGCTCTTCCCAGGCGGCCGGTTTTTGATCGTTACAAAGCCGCCTGCAGGCGACGATGCATCAGAGACCTCGGGAGGAGCGATCCTGACATAATAGCCCTCCACCCCCGCCTTCTTCGCAAGGTCCGTCCCTTGCATGTAGATCCACTGTTCAATGCTGTCGTTCCAGAAATCCGCCGTTTCGCGCAGGTATGCGGCGCTCGCAGGTTCGCGATTCGCGTCAGCCAAGTCGGCAGCGCAGAGGAGGGCCGCAATCTCCGCAGCAAGGGTAAAAGGAGAATAGCCCGGGTCCTCTTCCCACCGGTCCTGCTGTGTCACCGGCCCGTTTTGTACGATGAATGACGCCGCCCGCTTCACCATGGGCCAGAGCCGTGCCTGCTCGCCCTGATCAAGCGCCTTTTCGCGCCTCGCAAGATCGACGAGAATGACGGGGAGCGCGGTCTCGTCCATCTGGATGCCGCTCCAATACGGAGTTCCGTCAAGCCACATGTTCTGCGGCCAATGTCCGTCCCGCTCCTGCGTGGACTGGAGATAATGGAGCACCCTGCGGCAGTCCTCATGCGCTCCTGCAGCCAGAAGCCCTGAGGCACTCTCCACAAGATCACGCGGCCAGGCGAGATGGTAGCCGCCCAGATCGTCATCGCTCTTGGAGAACCCCCAGGGTACGGAGAGACTCGCAATGAGGCCTCCCGGGATATTCTTTGATTCGTGAATCCGCATGACTGCCGTACTTATTTGATACATATCAGGACTGCTCTGGCCGTTCCGGGCAAGTGGAAGGAGACGCTGCTGCCATGTCTTCCATTCCTGGATGTAGTCGCGCTTTGCATGCTCAAACCCGTCGGACAGGCTTGCCAAAGCCTGGTTGCCTGCCTCAGCCGCGTTTCGGCCAAAGCTCAGCGCCAGCGTAAACTCACCATGTATTGACCTGATATCGATCTCTCCGGCGAGAGCTATATTGCCGTTTTCCGCCCGATCATAGGTCCAGGTCATCTGCCTATGCATCGAGAGGTCCTGCCATCCGTCGGAAACGCCGACAAATCCCGCGGACCGCCTGGGCCAGCTCGCGGAACAGGCAAGAGCAAAAGTTATCCCGGCTCGTTCGGCAAAAAGCATGGGAACTCCCTTGTAGTCTCCGAGCCAGCCGGTATTCCCCCGGCCCGCGTTCGCAATATGCGGTGCGAGCAGCACGTACACATGGTAGGCTTCAAGCGTTCCCTGAAGAGGCACGAAATGTGTCTTTTGAAGCAGCACGTCGCGCTCGGGATCCGTCAATACTTCTTTTTCGATCCGGTAGCGGCCGTCCTCGCTCGTATTCTCAATATGGTACGCCGGCACACCCGGAGCCAGCTGGGTTATAACGTGCCGGGTGGTTCTTTTCTCGTCAGAGAAGTATTCGGCGCCGTCGGTAACGATCATCCCCATGTCGCGGGTGCATGCCTGGTCTATGCGGGGAAAGTAGATTTCGTTGAGAATGCCGTGGCTCACGGTGAACCAGAGACGGCTGGCGGGATTCAGGGACGTGCCAACGCCGTCCTTTGCGCTGGAAGTCCAGCGGGGCGTAATGCCGGGCCACCCGGGAGCGTAATTTATCTTTTCAGCCATACTTAGTCTCCTTCGCGCACTGTGAGACGAACCCGTCCCGGTCTATTGGCGCCATTCCAGCACAACCTTGATTTCATCGGCTTCGTGACTGTTTAATACAGCTTGAAATTCAGCATAGGGACGGTGATGGGATATGAGCCGCGCCACATGATCTCCCCAGGCAAGCCGGGCACGAACAAGGTCGTCAACGGCCATCTGAAAATGGCCACGGGAAGCGTTCACACTGCCTATCATGACCTGGTTCCCGAGTACGAGCCTCCTGATGAGTTCGGCGCCGTCAAGCTGGAGCGGCCGGTCTCCACCGGGAATGCCCGTGAGCACGTATACGCCGTTTTTCCCGAGTGCATCCAGGAGATTGAATTCCAGTTGAGCCACGCCCGTTGCCTCAAGGATCAAATCCATCTGTCCGAGTTCGTGCTCAACCTTGTCAGGAGAGACCATCCTGCCATCCACGTACTTGCCGCCGATATGCTCCAGCCACTGCGGACGGGCGCTTTGAGCGTCAACAACATCGATCCCGAATACTTCCGCACCCCGGAGGCAAAGAGCAAGAGCAGCTAACAGTCCGATGGGTCCGAGACCTGCCACAAGGCAGCGCCGGCCGTACAGCCAGTTGGGCGCGGCAGCGGATTCTGGCAACCGTGCGGACTGGAGGCGGACCGACTCATCAATGGCCTTCTCTGCAACAGAGAGCGGTTCCGTAAGCACACCGATTGGTTCAAGGTCCTCGGGAACACGAACAACATACTGTTCCTTGTCCACTGCGTATTCCGTTTGATACCCATCCATCCCCCAAATGCCCCGCTCGCGGTATCTTCCCGTGAGGCACATATCGGAGCGGTTCATCAGGCACGGGAGGCATTCGCCGCATCCGCGCCGCACCGTGAATACGGCATACTCTCCCGGTTTCACCCGGGTGACGGATTTTCCTGTTTCGACAACCTGACCGAGCATCTCATGGCCGATAACCAGCTCAGACCGGCCTTGCGGAGCCAGGGCCCGCCCTCCCAATGCTTCTTCGCGGTCAGTGCCGCAGATTCCTACACGAAGGATACGGACCTTCACGTCATCGGGAGAAATGATGGCCGGTTCAGGAACATCGACCAGCCTGATCGCTCTCGTTCCAGGAGTAAGAGCTACTGCCTTCATTGATGCACCTCCTCACGTTTCTGAAAATTCGGGATGATAATTTATTTTCAACATGATCAGAAAACCCAGGGCTACGCTTATCATACTCATAATCGGTATTGCAACATAACCCCACGAACTCGCTGCCCATCCTCCCACGGCTGCTCCGATGACTCCGGACAAAGCCGTAACCGCGTTAAAGATGCCCATCCCCTCTCCCTCGTTTTGCGGGGACAGGGAGGCAACCAGCGCCGTGCTGCTGACGCTCAAAAGAGACCAGGCAAGGACAACGAAAAGAAAGAGCAGCATTGCAAGCAAGCCCCTCCCGGTAAACGATATCATTGCTAAAAGTGTTAATGCAAGGAAAGCCATAATGCGAAGCGCCAGCGCCCCCCGAAGAACCGGCAGCGGTCCCCTGGCAGCCGACCATTTGCCCGCTGGAGCGTACAGGATCAGTCCCAATCCTGCTGCCAGGGCGTACCCGGCTGACGATCGTCCCGGCAAAACTCCATACACCTTTTGCATCAAAACCGGATAGAAGGAAAAAAACGCAGCACTGCCCGCAAAACTGAATAGCCAGGCCGCCAGAAAAAGCCCGAACGAAGTTTTCAAGGCCGCGAAAAACATCCGGAGCCCCTTGAGGCTCAGTCGATGATAAAGGTGCTGGGGGGACCCGGCAGGCCATTCAATATGATGGGCGGAGTGCGAAAGAACGGTTTGATGCGAAACAAAAGCAGCTGATTTTGCAGGCGCTCCGGGGAGAGCAGGGAAAACAGCAGCAAGGGAAATCCCTCCGGCAAGCCAGAGCCCCTTATCGGAGGACGCCTGCCCGATCACCCCCGCGAGCAAGAGGCCGATAACCTGCCCCCCTCCATAAAAGGTCTGGAGCCAGCCAATGCGGGCGTCCCACTCTTCCCGGGGATGGACCTCCACGATGAAGAGGTTCGCGATTGTAGAGGCCGCAGCCAATCCGACGCCTGATACAAGCGCCAGCACGATCCGCAGAGGAAACGACAGTGAAAAAGGAAAAAACACAGCTCCTACAGCCGTACAAACGAGGCCTCCTCTGAGCAACCATCGGTGCAGACGAAAACGGTCGGCAATTCCACCCCAGAGGGGTGAGGTAAGCCCGCCAAGGCTGAATGCCGCCATAACAAGACCTATGTGCGCAGCCCCGCTCGTCCGTCCCACAAAGAGGGGCAGCAAGAGGGGCAGCAGCCCGGCCGCGCTCAGGCCGAGCAAGGCGTATGAAACATACCAGGGTTCAATCCACTTCATGACTTCTTATACCATCATCCATTCTTCATTCTAGCAGGAGCAGGCTGTTGAAAAACGCCGATTACGTCATTGCGAGGAGCGTTTTTCGCGACACGGCAATCTCGAACTTATTGATTTATTGAAGTGCGAGTCATGCTCGGAAGCGGGATCCTCCGGCGCCTTCACTCTCATGCGGCTTTTTCCCGTCCGGAAGCGCTCATCCTGGCTTCTATATATTCCTTGAGAGCCACGGCGTTGTTAAAGCGTTCTTCCTTTGATCCGAAGAGCAACGTTACCGTACCTTTCTTCGCAAAGCGAACGATACCACCTACCGTTTCCCGTTTCCCATGCAGTTCCTTAAAGAACAGTTTCTTGAACTCTTCCCACTTTTTAGGATCGTGGCCGAACCACGTCCTGAGTTCGGCGCTTGGCGCGATATCTTTCACCCATTCATCAAAATGCACATCCTCTTTTTTGAGCCCTCTCGGCCATAACCGGTCGATCAGGATTCGCTTGCCGTCATCGTTGGACGGCGGATCATAAACTCGTTTAATTTTTACCATCTGTCTCGCCTCCGCACAGGCCTGTTTGCAATCGCTGTTGGATAGTTAGTCCACCTATCCAGCTTAGTATGGCTCAGCACTGAACCAGTCTTATCGTCTGCCGCGCCAACGCATCATTTTTTCACACCGCAGGCAGCGAATGGTAAGCGGTGGTGAAACGGCATGAAACCGGTAAGATGGTCACGCTGCTTGTTTCTCTGTATCTATGATAGCACCCCAATGCCTCACTTTTTACATTTTTGGCATTTTTATCAGTTCCCTCGCAATGGAAGCGAGGGTTATCAGTAACCTTCTACCTCTCGTTCGAAAATCCTGCGCGACGTTAATCATCCTTATTGCTGAACGGCCATTGGCGGTTTGTTTCATGCCAGAATCTGTCTTTGTTTGAATCATCCTAATGTGCTATATTTTAAACAGAAGTAACGAGTACCTATCGGGAATCAAACAAAGGAGTCCATTATCATGGAAGACATCAAGCGTATCCTCGTGGTAAGCAGAATGACCAAATATAGCAAAAGAGCGGTCCATTACGGAATATCATTGGCCCGTAAGTATGGAGCGAAATTATACGTCACCCATGTGGTCTATGATCCCTTCGGCATTGAGGGATGGAATCTGCCCATGCCCTCTCTCGAGAAGGACTATCAGAATCTCCTGATTCGGGAGAGAAAAGAACTGGACGACATGATCGCGCAAGAAAAACGGGCAGGCATGGATATCGAGGTATCCATTCGGGAGGGAGAGCCCACGAAAGAAATACTCTCAATTGTCAGGGACGAGCGCATCGATCTCGTCGTCTTGCTGGCCCACGAGGAGGGCCATCTTGAACATTTCCTGTTCGGCCGGAGCAACGAGGAGCTGATTCGCAGGATGCCCTGTTCCATTCTCCTGGTCAAGAAGGAACCGCAGCCCGTTACCGGCCCATGGGAGCAGTAATCACGATAACGGTCTTATTCCTGATCATCATCGATCAACTTGGCTTTTTTCAAAAGCCTGAACGTTTCCTTTTTTGCTTCGCTCGCCTTGAATGCAAGAACGCTCTCACGGCTCTTCTCATAAATGTCGAAGGCAAACAGAACCATGTCATCAACGACAGACTCCCATACAGCCAGTTCTTCCGCCGTCTGTACATCTTCGAAGGAAACGTTGCCGAGTTCCCTGCCGGCCAAGATCAATGAACCACTATCTGTTCGCATGGCACACGCATGGTAAAGAATAAGCCTCCCGCACCCATGGTATACTTATAGCGGACAGCATCCTCCCTTTCGAGAGACTTTTCCGGTGCACTAAGCAAGGCCATACGTCAATACTCGATCCAGAAAGGCTGACTATGCAAGAATATATAGAGGTTTTTTTCATAGGCGTTCTCGGAAGCATGCACTGCATCGGCATGTGCGGCGGCTTTGTGACGATGTACACGCTCAAAAAGCCCGGAGGAACGCCGATAACGTACCATCTTCTCTATAATGCAGGCAGAATAACAACCTATTCCCTTCTCGGCGGTTTTCTCGGCGCAGCCGGCTCGTTCGTTGCTTTGGCCGGGGAGCATCGTGTGATTCCCGCCACAGTACTGTTTCTTGCCGGGTTCATCATGATCCTGATGGGGCTCAATCTTCTCGGCGTCCTCGGAAAGCGCGGTTTTTTTGAACAAGCAGGGATAACGCGAATTTCCGCGTTTCGCAGCATGCTCCACCGCTCTCTCGACCTTGAAAGCATAGGGGGGATCTTCTTTTTCGGACTCCTGCTCGGATTTCTTCCCTGCGGACTTCTCTATCCCATCTTTATCACCGCTGCTGCAAGCGGCGGATTTCTCACCGGGGCGCTGACCATGGCACTGTTCGGGCTGGGAACCGTACCCGCGCTCATGTTCCTGGGCCTTATCGTAAGCCGCATCCGGCCCCATCTCAAGCTGTTGCTGTTCCGCATCGCCGCCCTTCTCATCGTTCTGATCGGTCTTCGTACCTTCCTTCGCGGCCTCTCGTTCTCCGGTCTTATCACGCCGGGCAGGTTCTGGTAATCTTAATGAGGCCGAAAAAAAACGAGGACGGAAGCGTCTAACATCTTTCGACCTCGAATGCCATAGTATACAATATCTCTATCTCTGTTTTTTTCGGGGATGCGTGAGAACGGCACAAAAGCGTTCTTCCAGTTTAAACAATCGCTTTTCCATGGGGAACAACGTCTCTTTTATTTAGCCTGCTGTTTCAGATACTCTCCTATCAAGATTGCGGTGGGATACAAAACTTCCTCCTCCGTCTGTGCGTGCAATATTAATCGTTCCGCCAGATGCACGTATTCAGTTCTTCCCTCACTCTGCGCCGCTTCCATGAGTTTGTGAAGCTCGATAACAATAGCCTTATTAAAAAAGCCATCACCAATGCGGTGATGGCTTTTCTGATAAAGACCGGCTATTTTTTATGACATTTACCACAGCTCGAAGTATCTTTCACTCCGAACGCCTTGGCGCCGTTATGGCAAGCACCGCAGCCTTTTCCGGCCTCCATGTCCTTCATGGTCATCGTGGTCGCGCCCTTCTTCATCTTGAAGAGGGCCGGATGACACTCATTGCATTTTGCCTTTGCGTGGGCTTTCCCATCGAAGACTACTTTACCCGCGCCTTTGCCCGAGAATTCTACTGTTTTTCCTGCGGATACTGCAAACACCGGGACCGCCGAAACAAAAAATACCATGATAGCCAGCGCTGCAACAATGAGCTTGTGCATCGTCCTGTTCACCTCCTTTCACTCCCAAGCAGTTCTCATTCGCATAAAGCCGATCAACAAAGCTGCCATACTCTGTTTTATCTTTTTACAGGAGGAGATTACATTGCGGATAGAGTATATTATTAACTGTTCAGTGAAATCCTAGATGAAAAAAGAGAACCTGTCAAGAAGGGGAAGAATATATCTTCGTCAGTTAGATAACTCCCAACGTCATTGGTGACGGTCTATATCACTTTTAAGCAGGAAGTTTATTTTTAGCGCTTTTATACATAAAAAAACCCTCACGGAGGACCGTGAGGGTTTTTACTGTATAACAATGTTCTCTTACTTCTGGTGACACTTTGCGCAGTCAGCTGCGTCTTTCACACTGAACGCCTTCGTGCCGTTGTGGCAGTGACCGCAAAACTTACCTTCTCTCATCGCTTCCATGGTGATGGCATCTGCGCCCTTCTTCATCTTGAAGACACCGGATGCATGGCAATCTGCGCATT
>JAJXTW010000297.1 GCA_021783455.1 Nitrospirota bacterium
CCGCAGGGTGAAAGATTTTAGGCTGTCTGAGACCGAAGGGCGAGTTCCTAAAATCTACCGAGGACGGTTGGCGCAGCCGTATGAAATTTTCGTTGGGGCGCAATTCTTTCGGTTACCTTGCTTGGGGGGCAAGAAAGGTAACTAGGGTTCGGGGCAAGGCCCCGTTTAAACGACAGTGACGAGCGAGGAGCAAGAATAGTTACAAGAAGAGTTTTTTTTGTAATAAAAATCTTACCCACCCTAAAGCCAAGGTCCGGCAAGCCGTGTGTTCCCCTTCGAAGTCGCCTTTTGTCTGGTGATCAAATGAACGGAAACGGCCCCGTGCTGGCAAATAGATATCGATCATGCTATAGTAAACAAAAGATATATCGATGGAGGTACTGTATGAAAGCAACGATTTCTCCTAAATATCAAGTGGTCATACCGCGTGAACTCAGGGAATCCCTGCATCTGAAACCGGGCGAGAAGATTGAGTTCCTGCAGTACGAGAACAGAATAGAGATGATTCCTGTCAGGAACATCAAGAAGATGCGTGGCTACCTTAAAGGGATCGATACAACGGTTGAAAGAGATAAGGACAGGGTATGAACCTTGTCGATTCCTGCGGCTGGCTTGAGTATCTTGCCGATGGGCCAAATGCCGGTTTTTTTGCAGTGCCGCTGGAAAATCAGGAGAAACTGATCGTGCCTACCATCTGCCTCACCGAAGTTTTCAAGCGCGTGCTTCAGCAGCGCGGTGAGGATGCCGCGCTGCATGCGGCGGCGCTTATGCAGCAGGGTCAGGTTGTAGACCTGGGCAGCGCCATAGCTATTGAAGCAGCGAGACTCGGATATAAGCATGGTATTCCCCTGGCTGACGGCATTATTCTGGCCACTGCATATATGCATAAAGCCATTATTTGGACACAGGATGCTGATTTCAAAGGGTTAAAGGATGTTAAGTATAAGGAAAAACAGTAATCCTGTTGTACAGCATGCCTCCTCGAAATAGGCTGGACAAATATGCTGTAAGATTGCAGAATATCCTTATTCGATCAGCAATTTCCAGACAGCTGCCCTAATAGTCGCGTGAGACATGGCAATTTATACGAAAGGAAAAGAATGAATGTTCTGGACCTGCCTTTTAACAAGATCCTGCTGATAAAGAAGTCGGATGTACCCGACACGATTCTTATGCTTGAAGACCGTGTAAAATATCAGAATCATTTAGGCACCGTTCATGCATCTGCTCAATATGCACTAGCCGAAGCCTCAAGCGGGGAGATCCTGGAAAGAAACTTCGGCGCCTGGAACGGGGCTTATTTCCCCGTGGTGAGGAGGGTTGAAGTCAAATATAAAAACCCGGCAAAGGGAAGACTATTTTCAACCGGCTTTATTGACACAGACAGAGCCATGAAGGCAAAGAAAGAACTCTCGGAAAAGGGACGGACCCTTGTGGACGTCATGGTAAAGATCGTGGACGAAGGGAAGAACATCACCTTTGAAAGCACATTCACATGGTTTATTGCAAAAGCTAAAAAAAATGTGAATAGTGATTAGCAACGAGCAATGAGCAACGGGTCCGGGGCCAGGCCCCTTCAGCGAAGTAATTTTTTTGTCCCGGAATCAACATCACTTTTGATGTAGTGCCGGATTCTCTTCGTCTTCCGCCCAACAAATGGGATTATTCACTATGTATTGCCGTATGTGATTTAATTCACGGTCGTCCCGGATGATGTGTTCGTAGTAATTGCGTTGCCATAATCTGCCGGGGAACGCAGGCCAATTATTCTGTCTCACGTTTCTGATGTATTCATTCGTCGTCATTGTTTTTAACCAATCAACGATGTCACACACCGTAGGGGCACCCCTGTGTGGGTGCCCTTTGTCCGATGTTATATCCGTTTCAGGGCGGCCACATAGGGCCGCCCCTACAATTAAATGCGGCGTCGCATAGGAGCGTTTTATTGGACTGAGAGCATCTCCATGAAATGCCCGACGGGAAGTGCTTCAAGACGGCCGCGGTCGAGGAAGATTCCTGTCAACTCTTCAACTTTCTCTGCCGGCAGCGATGCGGCCGCGTTGTCTTTGAACTTCTTGAGCAATAGGGGTATAGCCTCTTTACGCCTCCTCCGATGCCCGATCGGATATTCGACCTCGACCTTCTCCGTCTTCGTCCCGTCTATGAAGAACACCTGGACTGCGTTGGCAATCGACCGTTTGTCCGGTTCGAGGTATTCCCTGCTGTAGCGCTTGTCCTCGACCACCTCCATTTTGTCCCGCAGCGCATCTATGCGGGGGTCGGAGGAGGCGGAATCACTGTAGTGGTCGGCGGTGAGTTCGCCGAAGATGAGGCCGACCGCCGTCATGTACTGGATGCAGTGGTCGCGGTCCGCCGGGTTGTAAAGCGGGCCGGTCTTGCTGATGATCCGTATCGCCGATTCCTGCGTCGTGATGACGATCTTTTCGATCTCCTTCAATCTGTCCTTCACCTTCTCATGGAGGCGAAAGGCGCATTCCACAGCGGTCTGCGCATGGAATTCGGCCGGAAAGGAGACCTTGAAAAGAACATTTTCCATCACATACGAACCGTAGGTACGCGGGAACGTAAAACGTTTTCCTTTGAACAGGACGTCATAAAAACCCCATGTCTTTGCGGTGAGCGCGGACGGATACCCGATTTCGCCCTGCATCGTCATCATCGCCAGTCTCACACCCCGGCTCGTAGCGTCCCCGGCGGCCCAGGATTTGCGCGGCCCGGCATTCGGCGCGTGGCGATAAGTGCGGAGGCTCTGTCCGTCGATCCATACCTGCGAAAGGGAATCAATGATCTCTTTTTTGCCCCCCCCGAGAATCGCCGTCGCGACCGC
>JAJXTW010000065.1 GCA_021783455.1 Nitrospirota bacterium
GACCATCGACGATAAAGATATCGATTGCACGCTGGTCCGGGCGCAGGAGATGGCCCGCTACGTCGATCACGGCATCTTCGACGTGGGGCTTACGGGCAAGGACTGGATTCTCGAGCAGAACGCCGACGTGGTGGAAATCGCCGAGCTTCGGTATGCCAAGGGCGGCCTCAACCCGGTCCGCTGGGTCGTTGCCGTGCCTGAGGACTCGCCGATCAAGTCCGTGAAGGACCTGAAGGGCAAACGCGTCGCCACCGAGCTCGTTGGGTATACGAAACGATACCTCAAGTCTAAGGGAGTCGTTGCCGACATCGAATTTTCCTGGGGCGCCACGGAAGTGAAGCCGCCCCGGCTTGCCGATGCGATCGTCGAGTTGACCGAAACCGGCTCCTCGCTCAAGGCGAACAAGCTCCGGATCGTGGAAGTCATGCTCGAATCCACAACGCGCCTGATCGCGAACAAAAAGGCCTGGGCCGACCCCTGGAAGCGGAAGAAGATCGAGAACATGGCCATGTTGCTCCAGGGTGCGCTCTCCGCCGAAGAGAAGGTGGGTCTCAAAATGAACGCACCCAAGGCGAATCTCGATGAGATCTGCGGCCTGCTTCCCTCCATGCACGCGCCGACGATATCACACCAGACCGATCCTGCGTGGGTGAGCCTTGAAGTGATCCTGGATGAAAAGCTGGCCCGGGACCTGATCCCCAGGCTCAAACGGCGGGGCGCGTCAGGGATCGTGGAGTATCCCTTGAACAAAGTTATTCCGTAAATCGTAAGGGAGGCCGCATCGGCCTCCCTTATTTTGTTGCACCCTCCGCTCTTCTAAGGAATTCCCGCAGTGCATCGCCAAACTGCCCCGGCTCGCTGATCGGCTTCGAGAATGCGAAAAGAAGAACCATTCACCTTTCATTCGATACGATTTTCCCTTGTACAGGGCTGTTAATTCTTGTATATTGCTGCTGTTATGAAAAATTACCCTCGTCAATCAAAAGATATCACCGCGCTCATCAGACCGCAAGTGCGCAAACTCGCGGCGTACCACGTAGACGAAACCAAGGTCCGCATCAAGCTGGATGCAATGGAAAATCCCTTTCCCCTGCCGCCGGCAATGCGCAGCGAAATTGCCGCTGCGGTAAAAAATTCGTTCATCAACCTTTACCCCGATCCTTCGGCCAAGGAACTGAAAAAGGCGATCGCTTCGTTCTGGAAAATGAAGCCGGAGCAGATGATCCTCGGCAACGGTTCTGATGAACTGATCCAGGCGATCATCCTGGCCTTTGGCGGCCCGGTGCTGGTCCCAACGCCGACCTTTGCCATGTATGATATTACCGCGCAAGCGCTGGCGCAGGAGGTGGTCACTGTCCCGCTGAATGCGGCTTTTGAACTTGATGCTGATTTGATGATTAAAAAGGCAAAAACAAGCAAGGCAAAAGTGATCTTTCTCGCCTGCCCGAACAATCCCACAGGTAACCGTTTTTCTGACGCTGCTATCAAGAGAATACTGGACAAGGCAAATGCGGCCGTCGTGATTGACGAGGCGTATTACAGCTTCTCCGGTAAGTCCTATCTGTCTTTGTTGAAGAGCTACCCGAACATGATCATTCTTCGAACACTCTCGAAGATCGGTTTTGCAGGCCTCCGGGTGGGAGCACTGGTCGCCTCCCCGGGCATCGTTCAGGAGCTCAACAAGATCCGCCTGCCCTACAACATCAATAGCCTGTCCCAGACCGTCGCGGGATGCGCGCTCAAGCACCGGGAGATCCTTAACCAACAGATTTCGCTGTTGATTTCAGAGCGAAAAAAGCTCTATAATGAGCTTTCGAATCTAGCCGGCGTCACGGTCTATCCCAGCGAGACAAACTTCATCATGATCAGGACTTTGGCGGATGCATCAGCCATACATAAGGAACTGAAGCAAAAGGGCATCCTGATCAAGAATTTAAACAAGCCCGGACCGCTCAAGAACTGCTTGCGGGTGACTATCGGGACGCCGGAAGAGAACAAGGAATTCCTGATGACGTTGAACAGGATATTGGCAACGCAGTGAAAACGATGCAGGATTCAGGATACAGAACAGGTATCTTGGATCATGCATCCTGTATCTTGCATCTTTTTAAGGGGACCTATGCCTCGCAAAGCAACGATCGACCGCAAAACCAAAGAGACGGACATCAAAATTTCCCTGAACCTCGACGGTACGGGGCAGTACAACATCAAAACCTCGGTGCCGTTCATGGACCACATGTTCTCGCACATTGCGAAACACGGCTTCTTTGATCTTACGATCAAAGCAAAGGGAGACACGGAGATCGACGACCATCATACGGTGGAGGACCTGGGCATCGCCTTCGGCCAGGCGCTCAAGAAAGCGCTGGGCGACAGCAAGGGGATCCGCCGCTACGGAGAAGCAACGGTACCCATGGACGAGACGCTTGCGCAGGTGGTCATGGACCTTTCCGGCAGGCCGTATCTCGTGTATCAACTGGACCTGCCGAAGAAGTACAAGCTCAAAGACTTCGACCCCGGACTTGCGGAGGATTTCTTCCGCTCCATATCCAACCACGCAGGCATGAACCTCCACATCCGCCTCCTGTACGGCCGCGATGTCCACCACATGCTCGAAGGCATCTTCAAGGCCTTCGGCCGCGCCCTGGACCAGGCCACGAGTATTGATCCCCGGATCAAGGGCGTGCTTTCGACGAAAGGCAAAATCTAAGAAGGAAAATTCCTTCAAGGGGAAATGGGGAAGGGGGGGAGTTTTTTATCTTCCCCCTTTCGCCTTTCAATTCCCCCTTTCTCCTCAGGATTTAGTGCATTTATATGATCGCGATTATTGATTACGGAATGGGTAACTTACGGAGCGTGCAGAAGGGCTTCGAACGCATGGGCCACGAGGCCGTGGTTACGCGCGATGCGGAAACGATCTTGAGCGCATCGAAAGTGGTCCTGCCCGGCGTGGGCGCGTTCCCGGACTGCATGCGGAATCTCCGTGAGTACGGGCTTGTCGACGTTGTGCAGGCGAGCATCAATTCGGGCAAGCCGTTCTTGGGCATCTGCCTCGGGCTCCAGCTGCTGTTCACCGAAAGCGAGGAATTCGGGATCTCGAAGGGCCTCGACATCATCAAGGGTCGCGTGGTCCGGTTTAAAGGGCCTGAATTCACTGACCTTAAAATTCCCCACATGGGATGGAACTCCATCTCAATCAAGCGGCGTGCTCCAGCGCTCCAGGATGTTCCGGACAACAGTAACTTTTACTTTGTTCATTCATTCCATGTTGTGCCCGAAGACAAGGGCGTCATCGCCACAACAACCAACTACGGTTTCGACTTCGTATCGAGCATCTGGAAGGACAACATCTTTGCGGCCCAGTTTCACCCGGAGAAGAGCCAGGCCCTGGGCCTGTCGATCTTGAAGCGGTTTGGAGAACAGAAAGGATAACAGACGAATCGGAGAAACGGGGAATCGGTGAAACGGCGACTGACTGAAATCACCGACTCACCCCCTCGCCGATTCGCCGGGTCGTCATTATAAAGCTATGCTGATCATTCCCGCAATCGATTTAAAAGAAGGCAAATGCGTCCGCCTCGAACAGGGGCTCATGGACAAAGCCACGGTTTACTCCGATGATCCCGCGACCACGGCAAAACATTGGCAGGATCAGGGTGCGGAACTGCTGCATGTTGTTGACCTGAACGGCGCCTTTGCCGGCGTGCCGAAGAACCTCGACGCCATCAAAGCGATCCGCGCTGCAATCAAGATCCCGATCGAGGTCGGCGGCGGAATCCGCGATATCGCCACGATCAGCAGCCTGGTCGCGATCGGGATCGATCGGATCATTCTCGGGACCGCGGCCATCGAGAACCCAGCTTTTGTTCAGGAAGCGTGCGTGAAATTTCCAGGCAGGATCATTGTCGGCATTGATGCGAAAGAAGGCCTGGTCGCGATCAAGGGGTGGGCCGAGGTCACGAAAGTAAAGGCCGTTGCCCTTGCCAAACAGATGCAGGAGTACGGCGTCATCGCCGTCATTTACACGGATATCAAGCGGGACGGCATGCTCTCCGGACCGAACATCGAGGCCACGAAAACGCTCGCCGACGCGCTCCACATTCCGGTTATCGCTTCCGGCGGCGTGCACACGATGAAAGACATCGAAAACCTTCTTATGGTGCGCTACGCCGGCGTCTCGGGCGTGATCACGGGCAAGGCGATCTACAGCGGGTCGCTTGATTTGAAGGAAGCGATCACGTTCATCAAGATGAACGATAACCGGTGCGTGAGGTGATGCATGATTCACGATGCAGGATTCATGTTTAACTTGCATCCTGCATCTTGTATCCTGTATCTTTGGAGTTAATCATGTTAACCAAACGAATCATCCCCTGTCTCGATGTAAAAGGCGGCCGCGTGGTCAAAGGCGTGAGCTTCGTGAATTTGCGCGACGCCGGCGACCCGGTCGAGATCGCAAAGGCCTATGACGAGCAGGGCGCGGACGAACTTACGTTTCTCGACATCACGGCGTCGCATGAAGAACGAGGCATCATCCTCGACGTCGTGCGCAGGACTGCCGAGCAGGTTTTCATGCCGCTCACCGTGGGCGGCGGCATCAAGGTGATCGATGACATCCGGAACCTCCTGCTTGCCGGCGCTGACAAGGTCTCGATCAACACGACCGCGGTCCACGATCCTGAATTCATCAAGGCGGCGTCTTTACGCTTCGGAAGCCAGTGCATTGTCGTTGCCATCGACGCGAAGCGGGTCGTTGCCCACGATCCTGACTTCAAGCCTCCGCTCACGTGGGCTGACGACCCGAAGTATCAATCTCTTTTTCTTACCAACTCAGAACCGAAAACTCAGAACTCAAAACTGCATTGGGAAGTCTACACCCACGGCGGCAGAAAACCCATGGGCATCGATGCCGTGGCCTGGGCAAAAAAGATGGAAGAGTACGGGGCCGGAGAGATCCTGCTCACGAGCATGAACCAGGACGGCCAGAAGACCGGCTATGACCTGGAGCTTACGCGCGCAGTTGCCGAGGCAGTCACAATCCCGGTCATTGCGTCAGGCGGGGTAGGTAATCTTGAACATATCTACGAAGGCTTTACCAAAGGCAAAGCAGACGCGGCCCTGGCAGCCTCGATATTCCATTTCAAGGAATACACGATCAGGCAGGCCAAGGAATATCTGAAAGAGCGCGGCGTACCGGTAAGGCTGTAGCGCCGATTCCTATTATCCGCGCTTTGTTTCCCCGAATACTTTCAAAAAATCTTCAATCTGTTCTTTTGAACTTCCTGATGCATACAGGTACGCCAAAACACACAAACAGCGGCATTATGCTGTCTTTTCATTACTGTTTGCTGGATTGGGAAAACGGGATATATGCTGAGGATGTGATGAACGTAAAAGATAAAGTCGTCATCATCACGGGAGCTTCTTATGGCATCGGAGAGGCGACCGCTCGATCGCTCTCTCGAAAGGGTTATTCCCGACACAAGCAGCGGATCTCGCTGTAGGTATCTTCATTGCAAAGCAGGGGGAATGATTGAGGTCAGAGAACACTCAGGAAACATTGCAGCAAGCCGAGGCAGATAACGCCGGGCTGCCCCCTTCCACGGGATGGCATAATATTTTTTCCGCCTTGCGCAATCCTAATTACCGCTATTTTTATTCGGGACAAACCATTTCATTGATCGGCACCTGGACCCGCACCGCCGCCTTAGGCTGGGTTACCTTTCAGTTCACCCACTCGGAATTTTTACTTGGTCTTGTTTTCATGCTCAATTCCCTCCCTATTTTCCTTTTCGCCGTTTATGCCGGTTCATTGGCCGACCGCATTCCCAAAATCAGGATTTTTACTTTGACGAGCTGGTTTTCAATGCTGTCTTCATTGACGCTGGCCGTCATGTTGTTCCGGGGACCCGTTCACATTGCCTATCTCATGACTTTTTCCGCCCTTTGGGGATTATCCATCGCTTTTGAGATGCCGTCCCGGCAGAGCCTCATGGTGGAGCTGGTGGGCAAAAAAGATTTGGTGAATGCCATCGCGCTGAACAGCGCCATGGTGAATTCGACCCGCGTCATCGGTCCCGCCATTGGAGGTCTGCTCCTCGCTTCCTTCGGAGCTGCCTGGTGCTTTCTTTTGGATGCCATGAGTTATTTGGCGGTCCTTTTCGCGCTTCACAAAATCCAGCTTCCCGCAGCACACTACGCTCCGAAAAAGATAAGGGCCGACTGGAAATATATTCTAGAAGGATTCAAATATTTAAAAACAAATTTTATCATAGCCCAAGCGGTCACCTTGCTTTTCATCATGGGACTGGGAGGCTGGGCATACCAATCCCAGCTATCCGCCTTCGCGGTTACCCAATTGCACATGGACGCCCAGGGCTATGGCTGGCTTTTGGCCTTAAACGGCCTCGGCGCTTGCACCGCCGCTTTATTCGTCGCAGCCCGGGGATCCCGCATCGTCCGCGTTAAAACGCTTTATACCGGCGCGGGCATCTATGGAGCTTTTATCATACTTTTCGGTTTCATGCATCAACCGGTCGGCGCGGCCTTCCTTCTTTTTTTCGCCGGGTTCGGCATCATTCTGTTTTTTTCCATCGGGAACAGCATCATCCAAACCCAAGCCCCTGATCACCTGCGCGGAAGACTGATGGGCATTTGGGCGCTGGTCTTCGGCGGAAGCATGCCCATCGGAAGCTTTTGGATGGGTGTCATCGCCCAAAGGGTTGGTTCGGGCCGAGCCTTGCAGGCGGGTGGCCTTTTCTGCGCCCTGGGGGCTTTCACCGTCTATTTTCTGGGCCGTAAAAATCAGAGCTAGTCTTTATGGATGGCGGAGAATCCCCATCCTGCCGATTCAGGTTTTCAAGAGTTTGATTATTTCGATCCCGCTGTCCGCCGCGAGTCTGCCGACAGGTGCTTTGTTCGGCGCGATGTCTTCGTTCCTCTTTTTCTGCAATCGGTTTGTGCAAAATGCGAAGTCCATCCTATGCGTGGAGTTTTTGTTCTTTGCAATAATGTCATCTTTCAACTTGTATTCTTCAATCAATATCTACCCTATTTCTCCTATACTACATACCCCATCGTTAGCGTTGACAACTCAGGACATCGGGCATATAGTAATTTCTGATACCAGGAGAAAGGATAGGAATAATGCTTTTCTGGAAAACAAAAACGACGTTGGCCCAGCTCAAAGAGCTGTCAAAAAACACCTTGGTCGAACATCTTGGGATTGAATTTTTGGAGATAGGAGATGATTATCTGAAAGCGAAGATGCCGGTCGATTACAGGACAAAACAGCCGGCTGGCTTACTCCATGGAGGGGCTTCGGTTGTATTGGCAGAGACATTAGGCAGTGTCGCGGCAGGATTAAGCGTAAACAGAGAAAAAAAAGGAATAGTCGGAATTGAAATAAACGCAAATCATATACGTCCTGTAACTGATGGGTGGGTTACCGGCATAACGAAACCAATTCATATTGGCAACACGACTCAAATATGGGAAATTAAGATTTATAATGAACAGGACAGTCTTATTTGTATTTCACGGCTCACGGTAGCAAACATAGATAAACCAATAAACCATTTACACAAATGACTTTACAAGTCCCCTCAATCATTTCTTCCATTTTTTCTTCCATCCGAGCATAAATAGACTTTTTCTCCCTTCCGAACAACCGCGGTCCTTTTCCTTATTCCCAGTCCAAAAGCCGCTTGTTCCCCGTTATCTTCTGGATCTGAGTAATATCCTGGCTCACTTCGAGGCAGCCGCGATATTTGCCTCCTGCATCGCGCACCGCGAAATAGCGGATGTAGATCACCTTTCCGCCCATCTGGATCCAAAACTCGGCAACGTCCTTGGTCCCTGCCTTGAATGACGAGAGGATTTTTTCGACCATATCAACGCTTTTGGGCGGATGACAGTTCTGAACCTTCCTTCCAATAACCCCAGGGCTCCGGGGGAAGATGCGCTCCGGCGTGGCAGAATAGTAGATTACCTCGTCGTTCTCGTTCACAAAAGAAATATCGATCGGAAGATGGGTGAGCATCAGGTTTACCTGGTCCGCAGTCAAAAGCCCGGTATCGAGGTTCAGACTCCCGATCATGTCCGCGATGTACGTCTGCTGAAACGACTCCGCTGACGGCTTCCACTGGGTCTCGGGCTTGATCCAGGCAAAACCGATCTCTTCTTCGCCTTTTCGAACTTTCGCCCACTCCTCCTCGGAAAGCGTTTCAAGCGTCATGGGGAAAAGGATGTGCTCTTCCTTGTAGATCATGTCATTGACCATCTTCACGAGCGCCTCAATGACCACCTTCTCCATCTTGTTGTCTTTGACGCGCTTGCGCACGTCCTTGATGAAATTCCTGATATCGTCATGAAGCGCCCACATGACCTTTGACGGTCCGGTGATGCCCTTGGTCTCGATGATCGGGAAGAGCTGGTTCTCTTTGCGCAAGTAATGCTTATCAATCTGGCTAAGCCGGTCGAGGATGCCAAGAAGCTTTTCCTTCTCCTTCCCGTAATCGACGACGGCTTCGACCTCCTTCAGGATATCCTCCACAGCCCGGTTCTCGAGCATGAACGTGTGGACCGGATGGCCCGCAGGAAGCCCGGGCACGGTCTGGTGCTCCAGCGCTTCCTTGAACACCTGCACGTGCACTTCGCAGAGGCTTTTGATCTCCGTCTCGGGCATGCCCTCGGCGATCAGCTTCTGCTCCATCTGGGCGATTTCCCACGGCGCCACGTCCTTGATCAGCTCCTCGAATTTCTTTTTCTGCGATTCAGCGTCCTTGCCCGCATGCAGCTCCTTGATGATCTCTTTCATCTTGTCGATCTTGATATCCTGCTCGTCCGGACCGGCGTCGCCGTAAGACACGGCGACCGTTTCCCCGGACTTTCTCTTGATTTCAACCGCAATATCGTCGATCAGTTTCTTCACGTCCATGCCGCCGATCATAGCGACCTTGCTCAGAGATGCGATTCTCCCGACCGTCTTTCGCATGAAGGGGTTGTCGAGCATTTTGAATTCCGGGTTCAGGGCAATGAGAAAATCTTTGAGAAAGGGATATTGGGCAATGATATCGTTCACTTTCGTTTTCGGGCTTAAGTCCATAGTGGTCCTCCTTTGTATGTACTAAAGTATACCATGCTGCTTAAGCCCGCCCTATGATATGGGTCATGCTGCCTGCAGACAAAAAAAGGCGGGATTTTCATCCCGCCTCGCAAGTATCAAACATGTTAGTGCCGCGAATACTGATTAGACCTCTATTTCTTCGCAGCAATGCCCTTCTTGATCGCATTCACGACGCCGTCGCTGCCGGCTTCCTTGATCGTCAGGAGCAGGCCCGTTTTTTCGTAGTAGCCGATGAGCGGCGCGGTCTTTTCGTTGTAGACATCGAGCCGCTTGGAGATGGCCTCCACGGTCTCGTCCGCCCGCTGAATCGTCGGGCTGCCGCACTTCTTGCACTTGTCGCCGGGCGCCGGGGGGTTGCTCTTGATGTTGTAGATCTCCTGGCATGACGTGTTGGAGCAGGTCCTGCGCGTCGTCAAGCGATCGAGGATCACATCGCGGGGAACGTCGATGTTCGCAACGAGGTCGAGCTTGATGTTCAGCTTCGTGAGCAGCTTGCCGAGCTCGTCAGCCTGCGGGATGGTCCTCGGGAACCCGTCGAGCAAAAACCCCTTCTGCAAATCAGGATCCTGGAGCCGCTGCTCCATGATGCCCATAATCAGGGAATCGGGCACCAGGCCGCCGCTGTCCATGTAGCTTTTTGCTTCCTTGCCGAGCGGCGTGCCGGCCTTTACCGCGCCGCGCAGGATGTCGCCCGTCGAGATCTGCACCGACCCGTCCAGCGCCGTCAAAAGTTTCGCCACCGTGCCTTTGCCCGCGCCCGGCGCGCCTAAGAGTATGATCCGCATGTAAACAACCTCCTCAGAAAAGTGAAATGGAATAGTGCTTCAAGGCGGCCATTATCGTATGAACGAGATAAAAAATCAAGAAAAATGTCGTTGCCTTCCGGGAAACAGAGGAGGGCTCTACGCCGAATGAACGACCCGCAACACTGTCTCGCCAAGGTCCCTCAGCCGATAGGGCTTGGCAACCGCCGCCTTGAACCCGTAATTTCCATACTCGGCAAGGACGGGATCGTTCGAATACCCGCTCGCAACGATGGCCTTCACCGCCGGATCCATCTCGATCAATTTCCCGATGGTCTCTTTCCCCCCCATGCCTCCGGGCACCGTTAAATCCATGATGACAACGTCGAAAGGCCTTCCGCCTTCCCGCGCCTCACGGTATGCAGCGATCGCCTCTGTTCCGTCGCTCGTCAATTCCACTTCATAGCCCAGGACGAGAAGGATGTTTCGTGTTGTCTCCCGGATACATTCATCATCGTCCATGACGAGAATCCTTCCCTGGCCTTTCGGCAGTTCGCTGCTCTTGCCGGCCTGCTGCCGGGTGACGTTGTTCTCCGATGCGGGCAAATAAATGCGAAACCTGCTCCCTTCCCCCGGCTCGGAATCGACGGTGATGGCGCCCTGATGTTTTTTGACGATGGAATAGGAGGTGGCAAGACCCAGACCGCTGCCGCGCTGTTTTGTCGTGAAGTAGGGATCGAAGACCCGGGAAAGATGCTCGGGGAGAATTCCGATGCCGTGGTCCTTGATCGAGACAATCACGTACTTTCCCTCCCTGAGCGACGGCACGTCCGCCGGCCCAAGCACCACGTTCTCGGACCCGATCGAGATGGTCCCTCCGCCGGGCATGGCCTGGTCGGCGTTGATGATCATGTTGCTGATAACCTGGTTCAGTTGTCCTGCATCCGCCTCCACAGGCCACAGGTCCGTTGCCAGACAATATTCCGCCTTAACCGTTCGCCCCCGCAGGGCCAGGGTTGCCGATTCCTTGATGATGTCGGTGAGCGCCAGCGTGACTTTTAGCGGCGCGCCGCCCTTTGCGAAGGTCAGGAGCTGAAGCGTCAGGTCTTTGGCCCGGTAGGCCGCGAGCTCCGCTTCATTCAGCCGGTCATAGGTGCCGCCTTCCATGACCGATTGCATTTTAGCGAGCTCGATATTGCTCAGAATCCCCGCGAGCAGGTTGTTGAAATCATGGGCGATGCCGCCTGCCAGGAGGCCGACTGACTCGAGTTTTTTCGCGTTCAGCAGCTCCTCTTCCATGTTCTTACGGTCGGTGATGTCCATGATCATGGCCTGCTTGGACCTCGTGCCGTCAGCGTTGAAGATCGGCGTATTGGTCACGTGGTACCACCGGTTGTCCTTGGGGCTCTGCACCTCCCACCGGACCGTTTCACCGGCCAGGACCCTCTCATTGACGCCACCAGGAGCAGACGGCGTCAAGACCGTGCAAAGCCTTGTAGCAAAAATCTCCGGTCGCGTCGTACCCCGTGCGTTCCTTCAGGCGTTCGTTCATGAACTCAATGCGGTAGTCGGGCGAGCAGATATAAACGAGCCCGTCGTAAGCTTCGATCATGGCCCGATACCGCGCCTTACTTAGGGCCGTCGCCGCCTGCGCCTGCGCGCGATCCTCGATTTCCCGCTTGAGCCGTTCATTCATCTTTTCCAGCCTGGCCGTATTTCGCACGAAGTAGATGATAGTCGGAGCGACCAAAAGGGGCACAAACAAAGCGTCAATCGCCCCGATCATCAGCAGGTCCCGGGAGATTCTGCCCCACCAGAGATAGCTTTGGGTCGCATTAAAGACCGCGGTCAAAAGTTCCGAAGTGAGGACCGCGATCCAGACAAAATGCCAGGGATTCGCCGTTTCCAGATCAGTTAAAAATTTTTTCAGCATACTACTCCCTAAGAACGAGCTCGTGGGCTTACGAGAAGGGTCAAGGATGGGCATGCCGGAGCCCCGCTCTCCTTTGCCTGCAGCACCGGCAGCGTAAAGGTGAACGTGCTCCCCCTGCCGCCGGCGCTCGTGGCCCAGATTCTGCCGCCGTGATATTCGACGATCTGGCGCGCTATGGCAAGACCGAGTCCTGTTCCCTCGACAACGCTGGCAAGTTGATGCCCGATCGAGGGATTCCCGGGTGAAATAAAAAACCGCCGGATGAACAGGACTGGCCGGTTCAGCGGCGGTGCGAACCTTCCGGGACTGGCGCGGGCCGCGCTTTACGCATGCTGAAGATACTCGGCAATCTTTTCTCCCAGCGTTTTGAAAATCCACTCAAACTTGGCATCATCCGATTCGAGCAGCGTGACGCGGAACCCCTGGAGCGAGCAGTTGAATCCCGTGAGCGGGACCACGCAGATGCCGGTGGCCCCCAGGAGATAATAAACGAACCGCTTGTCAAGCGCCACGTCCTTGACGAGCTGCTCCACTTTCCTTTTCGCCTCGGCGTTCGTGACGACGAGCTTCTGGTCCGGCGTCAGGACGTTCGGGCGGAACATGACCGTCAGGTAGAACGCGCCGTTCGTCCGGTTCACGATGATGCCCTTGATGTCCTTCAACAGGTCGTAGGCGATCCGCGATCTCTTTTCATAGACGGCGTTCCGCCGGGCAATGTGGCCCTCGTACCGGGAATCGCTCATGATGGCGGGGATGACCCGCTGCGGCAGCGTCGTGGAGCAGACCTCGAGCATTTTGTCGTCCACGATGCTCTTAATGTATTTCGCGAACACGGGATCCTTGTCCGCGTTGTAGACTTCGATCCACCCGCACCGGGCGCCCGGCCACGGAAGTTCCTTGGAGATGCCCTTCATGGAAATGCCGCAGACGCCGTTGATCACGTCGGCAAGGGGCACGGCCTTTTTGCCGTTGTAGGTAAGGTTTATGTAGATCTCGTCGCAGACCACGAACAGGTCGTACTCTTTCGCGATGGCCACGATG
>JAJXTW010000066.1 GCA_021783455.1 Nitrospirota bacterium
TGCGGAATCCCCTTCATCCTGACACCTCCGTCTATAAATTTTACCTGACTTTGGTGTCCATTTTTTCCATCCTACCTCATTAAACCTTGTAACGACACCCTTGGATCAACGATTGAAATTGGTGAAATAATTCAGCTCCGTGGGCAGTCTCTAATGTGTTTCCACTACCAAATCGTCTCTGCGGTTCTTCTGCCAGCATGTTTCATCATGCTCGCTGCAAATCGGTTTTTCCTTACCGTAGCTGATAAGCGATATCCGATGGCTGGAAATACCCAGGGTGGTCAAATACTTTTTTGCGCTCGCTGCACGCCGTTGGCCAAGCGCCTGGTTGTACTCAACTGACCCGCGTTCGTCGCAATTCCCCTCGATCTTAACATGCGCTTTGGGGTTCGCTTTCAGCCATTCGGCATTTACTTTCATAATAGGTTTGGCGTCCTGACGAATAAATGACTTATCGAAATCAAAATAAATAGGCTTGAGGCCCTCCGACGTCATCCCCGCTCTCTCATTTGTTCCCCCGGTCGTTTTCTCAGCTTTCGTTTCAGTCTTGGTTTCTGCTGTTTTTGCTTCAGTCGAGGGGGCCGCAGGCGCCGCCACAGTCTCTTTCTGCGCTTCCGGAGCAGCTGTCACTTCCGTTTTCTTGGGACACCCCCACAGAGAAATGAGTCCCGCCAGTAATATGAATGAGAAATAAAGCATGCTTTTGTGTTTCATTTCGATGTTCCTCCTTGAACGATTTGTGATTATCACCATGCTGTTGCATTTACGCCACATATCCTTTACGTATCTAGGGAGGGGATTTCGAATCGGCCATTGACATTTTTACTCCTTTAGACGCAATATTGAAAACGAAGGCAGTACGCTTTTCCTTAGATAAGATAAGACACCGGAGATAGCATTAAGTTTAATGGCAATTACCATTTTAGTTTCTTTTCATCAGAGATGCGGGAATATATTACTGGGAGAGGTTTTTCTCAAGCTCATCGTAAGGAGGGACTCCCTTGAGCAAGAGTTCTTCAGGATAGCAATACTATAGGGGCAAGGAAAGAAGGCGCTTGCGACTACCAGGGCGCCATTGGGAAAAATGGATCTGAATAGGGCCGTCCCCAGGGGTCGTACAGGAACGGATAGTCGTAGTAATAGGGGTAATCGTAGTATTTCGGCTCTGCCCACAGGTAGATTTCCCTGATCTCGAAGACCGGGTAGACATACTCCATTTCGTCGATCTTGCCCTTTCGCGCTTCAAGGAATTCTCCGGCAAGTGTTATCTCCCTCCCTTTCCTGTACACGGCAGGGTCGAGCAGTCCCTTCGTCGTCGGATAGATGGCCAGAAATCTTCCGTTCACGCGACTCCCTTCTTTCAGGTAGCCCGAGGAATCAACAGGCACGTACAGTGCCTCGATCCGGGACCCGGTTTCCGTCAGCTTGCTGCTCACGATCAGGCCGCCCAGGATGAAAAGCTTGCCCTTGTAGTTGTCGGGCGCTTCCCGAAGCTCTTTAAACGGCAGGTCGCGCACCCCCTCCCGCATCAGCTCCCGGTTCAGCACCGGCGCACATGCCGCAAGAAGCAGCGTTGCGCTCACTATGGTCAACAGACGCTTCATGGTTTATTATCCCTCGGACAGGCAGCGGGTGTCAAGGTAGGCGTGTTTTTGCTCAAAATCATTTGCATAGACCCTGTCTCCATGTTATAGTATGCGGACGATCCGCGGGGGAAACCTATATGCCTTCAAGCAGCCCGAAAATAAAACTGTATACGCTCAGCACGTGTTCGCACTGCAGCCGGACCAAGCGTTTTTTCGAGGAAAACGGCATTCCTGTCGAATTTACCGACGTGGACCTGCTTTCCGGCGAAGCCCGCGAACGCGTTATGGACGAAGTACGGAAGCTCAACCCCGACTGCAGTTTTCCCACGATTTGCATCAATGATATCGTCGTTGTCGGCTTTAACGAAGAAAGACTGCGGAAAGCCTTGGGAAAGTCATGACCCCGGACAAGCTTTACGATATCCTGACCACATACGCCGCATCACAGGGCATCCGCTTAAACAACGACAAGCCGTTCGTGATGGACATCCTGGCGGGCCTGCTGACGAACGAAACGCGCTACGGCTACCGCTCCTGTCCCTGCCGCCTTGCCTGGGGCGTCAAGGACAAGGATGCAGACATCGTCTGCCCCTGCGTGTACCGTGACCCCGACATAAAAGAATATGGAAGCTGTTTCTGCGGATTGTACGTGTCCGTTGAATGGAATGAAGGAAAGACTGAACGCCGGCACGTGCCGGAAAGAAGGCCGAAGGAAAAACGCGTGATGTAACTAACGGCAACAAGCATGGAGCAGCGGGTTTAACGCTCTGCGCCGTGCGCTATGCACCATGCGGCCGCGAACAAGAACCAGATTCTTAAACCTGCAAAGGAATTCATGATGAAGAAAAAGAATACAGACAACAAAAAACAAAGCATGCCGGAATTCGATTTCAAGGAATTTACGCCTGAGGAAAGCGCGATCTACGACGAGGCGGTGAATAAGTTCCGCGAGGCCATCGCCTCGGGCAAGACGCTGCGCCAGGCTTACGAAAGCTACGCAATCTCCGACAAGGGCCTGGAAAAGCTGATCCAGGTCGATTTCCTCAAGATTCTCATCGCAGAACGCCATTTCGGCCGGCACCAGTCCCTGGAAGAGATCGCCAAGGCCCTCGGCGTTTCCACAACCATCATCACGGAAACCCACGCACGCATGCTCCAGGAAGTAGGCGTCACGGCCGGCAGCCAGTTCGGTGAGGAGTTCGACGGGATCATCCCGAAGACGAACGATTGATTGCGGGTTCGTTCGCCTCGAAGCGGAGTGGCGCATGAATGAAGCTCTCTTGGAAGAGGAAAAAAAACTCAGGCTGCTGAAATTTGTCGTGGACTTGAACCAGGCAATCCTCATGCAGCAAACGGACCTTACGCTGCGGGAAGCCTTTGAGATCTTGAAGGACACGAGGAGGGCTGCATTAAACCTTTTCCCGGGCAAGGATGAGGTCTTCGAGCTTATTTACTCGCCCCGGTTCCGGAGGATCATCAGGGAGCGGTTCGTCATTCGCGGCGGCCTTGCAGGATGAGCGCTGATGAAAACCCCTTACCGTATTGTTCTCGTCTTTCTTTCGGCCGGGCTGGTCACTTCCGTCTCGTAGGGGTCATTGCTTTCTTTCGAGTAAAAATATTCCGTTCGAACGATCTCTTCCGCATGCTCTGCGGGCGGATACATCTTCAGGTATTTGATCCTGCCTTTTTCGTCATACTCATAGGTTGTATAACCGATCACCGTTTCCCGCGAGTTCTCGACTACGTGTTTCAGCTCCGTTACCGTAACCGGGATGCTTGACACAACGCCGACTACAAAACCGGTCACTCCTCCGATCACGATGGGCGCAGTCGTGATCGCGAGATAGGCGAGCGCCTCGTCCCGTGAGTTTATCGTTACGCCATTCTGAAACAGGTGGCCCGATACAGACAAACCCGCTTCAAACCCCTTGCCCGTCCACTGATAGATGACCGCAAACGGTTTGCCCATGTCTGCCTTCTGCTGCTCGATGATCGCGATATCGTAGGAGCGGACCGGCCTGTTATTTACCGCGTGAACAATGGTAAACCGCTCACCCCTTCTGCCGGGACGACTGCTGATGCGCTCTGAAACGAGCGGCCGGCCGTGATCATCGTAGATGATCTTTTTCACCAAAAAGGTCGTTTGCTTCGGCACGGAAGGATATTCCGTGATCGGCTGGACCCGCTCCGTCATGCAGCCGTACGTCGATAGGAGAAGGAAGACGACGATCTCGGACAGGACTTTCATGACCTCATCGTTCCTGTACGGACGGCCGGGATCATACCGCGGTCTTCCGCACCAGTTCGATGATGGTCACTTCCGGCGGAGCGAGAAAGCGGATCGGGGGGCCCCAGGTGCCGGTGCCGCGGCTGACGTGCAGGAGAGAACCGCCGCCGAGATCATAGTCGCCCGCGTTCAGGGGAAACAGGATGCGCGTGAGCACGGTGAAAGGAAAAATCTGGCCTTTGTGAGTGTGGCCGGACAGCTGGAGGTCGAACAGGCCCGGGGTCGCCCGGTTGATGCTCGGCTGATGCTTGAGAAAAAGGGTGAACCGGTCTTGCGGGAGCTTTGAAAGAAGTCCTTTCTCCGACACAGGCTTTTCCAGGTTCATCTGGACCGCGGTCCGGTCGTCGACCCCGGCGATCGTGATCGGCCCGACCGCACGCGCCTCGTTTTGAAGGACCGTAAACCCCGCCTCCCTTGTAAAGGCAAGGGCCTTGTCGATCCCTGCAAAGTACTCGTGGTTTCCCGTGACCGCGTAGTTTCCGTATTTCGTTTTTATTTCCCTCAAAAGTTCGGCAAGGCCCGTCATCTGGTTGATCTGCGCATCGACCAGGTCGCCGGTGGACAGGAAGAGGTCGGGCTCCGCTGCTTTTACAACCTTGAGCATTTCTTCGAGACGATCGCAGCGGACAATAAGGCCCAGGTGGACGTCGGAGATCTGGGCGATCGTGAGCCGGTCGATCCCCGGCGGGAGCTTCGTTGTTTCGACAACCACCCTCTCCGCCCTGATGTTCCTGGCTTCGAAGTATCCATAGGTGCAAATGGAAAGGGAGAGGCCCAGACTCACGAAAAACGACAGGCGTGCTGAGATAAAATAAGAGGTGACATCGGAGCGGCCGACCCATCCCGCTGTCCGGATGGCGAGACCGGCAAGGTCGAAGAGGAGCGAGCCGCAGAAAAACAGGAATAACACGGCCATCCAGAAGTAGGCGATATAGGCCAGCGCCCGGGCCGGGAGTTCATAATCATGCTGCTCCAGCGCCCGGATCAGGAACAGGGCAAAGACCATGAGCACCATGAATACAGCAAGCAAGACCCCGGCAAACGGACCGAAAGCCAGGGCGCTGCGTGCGCGCAGGAACGTATAGACGTGGGCCCCGCCGTAGACGACGAAGACAAAAAGAATGAAAAGTCTCATCTGCCGAAACTTACCCCCATGCCCTCGGCTATTTTAACCAGTTCGCCTTCCGGTTCGACGAGCTTGAGGCAGCTGATCGCCTGTTCAAGCGGCACCGAGGTGATAAGCGGAGGCTGGTAGGACACCATTTCTCCGAACTTCTTCTGTGCGATAAGCTCCACAGCGGCAGCGCCGTATCGTGTCGCCAAAAGCCGGTCGAAAGGACAGGGGCTGCCGCCCCGCTGCACGTGGCCGAGCACGGTCACGCGCGTCTCGAAGCTCGTGCGCCTGCTGATCTCGTTCGCCACAATCTCCCCCATGCCGCCAAGCCGGAGAACATACCCGTCTGATGCCTTCTCGCGCACGGCCATCTCGCCGCCGGCGGGCTTGGCGCCCTCTGCGACGACCACGATGCTCGATTTGCTTCCCGCCTTCTTCCGGTCGAGCAGTTTCTCCGTAACCTTGTCGATATTGAAAGGAATCTCCGGGATCAGGATGACGTCGGCGCTGCCCGCCATGCCTGCCTCAAGCGCGATCCATCCAGCGTACCGCCCCATCACTTCGAGAAGGATAACCCGCTGGTGACTCTCCGCCGTGGTATGGAGCTTGTCCAGGGCCTCGGTCGCGGTATCGACCGCAGTCTGGAACCCGAAGGTCACGTGGGTGGCCATGAGATCGTTGTCGATGGTCTTGGGCACGCCAATCACGGGCACGCCCAGTTTCTGGATCCCGCTCCCGATCTTGAGCGAACCGTCGCCGCCGATCACAACAAGCACATCCAGGCCCAGCTCCTTGATATTGTTGATGACCATGGACGACATGTCTTCCACGATTTCCCTTCCGGCGACGACGGTTTTGTGCGCGAAGGGATTGCCGCGGTTCGTGGTGCCGAGGATGGTGCCGCCGATGAAGAGAATGCCCCGGGTGTTCCAGGAGGTGAGCTGGCGGGTCTTCGTCGGCGTGAGCAGACCTTCGAACCCGTCGATGATGCCGGTCACTTCCCAGCCGTACTTGAAGATTGCGGTTTTCGTGATCGCGCGGATGACCGCATTGAGCCCCGGCGCATCACCACCGCCCGACAAAACACCGATTCGCATGAATACCTCCGAGGTAAAAGATAGGGTCCCGTCGCCAAGGTACAGGGTCAGGGGTCAGGCAATATCAATACTGTCCGATAGGATTTCGAGGACCCTGGCCCCTGCATTTACATTCCCAAAAGCCTCGCCCCGTTTTCGCAGGCGATCTGCTGCACTGCTTCCAACGAAAGCCCGGCCTCTGCGAAATAGGCAAGCTCCGCATCATAGATCGCCCGGTAGCGGGGATGGGGTAAAACACAATCCGTACCGATTGCCAGGGGAACGCCGAGAGCCCGGGCCTCGCCGATCATTTCAAGATGGGTGCGGATCACCTCTCTGATGTGAGCTTTTATTTCGCCCGATGGCTCGGCAACGTCCGCTGCCCGCGCAAGCGCCCCAACGGTGGGCGTCCAGAAGGTATTTTGCCTTGCCATGACATCAAGCGCCCGGGCCGTCATGAAAAAACCGTGTTCGACTGAACGAACGCCTGCTTCGGCGCAATCGATAATCGCCTGCTCGCCATTGGCGTGGGCCATGACCTCCAGCCCAACGCTTCGCGCTTCCTGCACAAGCAGGGCGAGTTCATCCCCGTCGAAGCCTCCCGGTGTAATGGAGTCTCTTTTCCTGAGACTCACCATCCCCGAGGCCATGATTTTTATTATACCAGCTCCGGCAGACTTGAGCCGGAGAATTTCGTCATGGAAATTCTCCTTGCCCTCCATCGGGAGGCCGAAAGCTGATCCATAGCCGCCTTTTTTGTAGAGCGCCCATCCGCTCGAAACAACCAACACCGCCCGATGTGCGCCGCTCCCTATAGGAGCGCCTTGTTCAGCGCTTGCGCTGCTTCCCGCGTCACGAATAGCCGCAATTCCCGCATCAGCCGCGCAGCCCACGCCGCTCAAATCCCTGAGATGCACGTGGGCATCGACATACTTTGTTGTGGGGCGCCGCGCTGGAGGGGGCATGGTCGACACGCCGGATTTACGCTCCACGGCTGATCAGCCCGTTGTCGCGGAAGCTGAAGTGGCTGTTGTCGCCGATGATGATGTGGTCGAGGACCTGGATGCCGATCACTTCGCCGGCCTGGACCAGCCGCCGGGTCAGCAGGATGTCCTCCTGGCTCGGCTTGCTGTCGCCGCTGGGATGATTGTGGATGAAAATGACCGCTGCCGCGGACTCGCGGATCGCGGCTTTGAAGGTGTCGCGCGGATGCACGATGGAGGCGGTAAGGCTTCCCATCGAGACGATTTCTTCACGGATGATCTTGTTCTTGGTATCGAGCAAAGCGCACCGGAAAATCTCCTTCTTGGCATCCTTCAGCCGTGGACGGTAGTAGGAGACGACGTCCTCGCTGGAACAGAACGAGGCGCCGGCAAGACTCGGTTTCTGGTAGCGGCGTCCCAGCTCGATCGCTGCCTTGATCTCCGCTGCTTTTGCGGGACCGATGCCTTCTACCACGCATATTTCCGTGATGCTCGCCTGCTCGATGCCGGCAAGGCTTTCAAACCGTTCGAGCAATTCCCGGCCCAGGTCCAGCGCCGTTCGTCCTGACTTCCCGTTCCGGATAAGGATGGCAAGGAGCTGGGCCTCGGACAGCGCCGCTGGCCCATGGGCAATAAGACGCTCCCGCGGACGCTCATCTTCCGGCCATTCTTTGACGCTCTTGTTCCGTACGAAGGTCATGGGCTCCGCTCCGGTCGGTTTCTCGGCTCTTTAAGCTGTTTTGGGATTATAGGATGGAGCTCAGAAGCTGTCAAATAAAAAAGGCTGCCCTCCTATGACACCGGGCAACCTTTTTCAATGAAGGTATGTCGTGTGCTTTTACATCCGCACAAATGCATCTTTGGGCGCATTGCACACCGGGCACAGCCAGTCATCGGGAAGGTCCTCGAACTTTTTTCCTTCTTTCGCGTCATCATACACATACCCGCATACGGTGCATCGCCACATCATAACCTCCCCAAAAAAGTAATTTTGTCCGGGCCGCGGGCTTGCTTACGACCTGCACTCCCCGGTCGCCGTGCCGTCAAACTTTTTATGATACTCGATGGTTTTTTCCGCGAATTGCCTGCCGAACTCAAAGCATTTGTGCTCGTCTTCTGCGCTCGGTCGATAGAGAACTTCGACGCCGGGCTCTACCGTTTCGAGCCCCATCTTCTTGAAAAGCTCGTAGGCCTCCTTCACCGCGCCGCCGCCCCAGCCGAAACTGCCAAAGGCCCCGGCAAGCCGGTTCTTGGGCCGCAAACCGCGCAAGTGAGTCAGGAACTCGGCAACGGTCGGAAACATGATGTTGTTCAACGTCGGCGTGCCGATAAGCATTGCCCGCGACTCCCAGATCCGCTTGATCGCCTGGCTCATGGGCGTTGACCTGAGCTTCAGCACTTCCACCTCGACGCCCGCCGACTGGATGCCCTGCATGATGGGGATGGTCATGTGCTCGGTGCTGTGCCACATGGTGTCGTAAACGATGACCACGCGCCGGTCCGCCTTATCGTTCGCCATATCGAGATACATCTGCAGGATCTTGCCGGGATTTTTTTTCCAAATGATGCCGTGGTCGGGAGCGATCATGTCGATCTCGAGACCGAGCTTCTTGATTTCGGCGATCTTTGCCTTGACCAGGGTCCCGAAGGGCATAAGGATGTTCGCGTAGTAATCGCGCACGGCATGTTCGAGCGCCGTGACGGAATACTGATCGCAGTACGCGTCGTCGAAGCGGGCCGACGAAGCGAGGTGCTGGCCGAAGGCGTCCTGGCTGATCAAAAGTTTGTCTTCCTTCACATAGCTCATCATGGAATCCGGCCAGTGGAGCATCGGCGTTTCGAGGAACGTGATCGTCTTCGTCCCCGTGTTGAGGCTCTGTCCGGTCTTTACGATCTTGAACGTCCATTTCGACGTATCGAAGAACCGGTCGAGGGCCTTCTTGCCGCGTTCGGTAATGTAGATGGTCGCGTTCGGCGCCAGGGCCATGATGCGGTCCAGGCTTGATGCATGGTCGTTCTCGATGTGGTTCACGACGATGTTCTCGATCGTTGCGGGGTCTGCCAAACTCAGGATGTTGTCGAGCGTGTAGTCGCAAAAATCATGCTTGACCGTATCCACGAGCGTGACATGCTTGTCGAGGATAAGATAGTTATTGTAGGACGTGCCGTTCGGCGTGACATAGCCGTGGAAATCGCGCACGGCCCAGTCTATTGCGCCGACCCAGTAAATACCCGGTTTGATTTCTACTGCACGCATAACAGCCTCCTGGTGCTGGTTTTTCCCGTATTTGGAACCGCGGCGACAGCGTCACTTCGCTTTATTCTTCTTCTGGCAGGACGAGCAGTGACCGTAAAATTCGATATGGTGCCCCAGAAGAACGAAGTGCTCCGCCATGTCTTTCGGCAGCTCAACGCCGATTTTTTCCGGGATGTCGGCGATCTTGCCGCATAGGACGCAGATGAGGTGATGATGCCGGCTGGTATCCGGATCGTACCGTTTTCGTTCCGGATCGATCGTCAGTTCCCTGAGTTCACCCGCCCTGGTGAGCGTGTTCAAGGTATTATAAACCGTGGCAAAGGACATGGACTGGTAGCGCTTCGACACGACCCGGAATATGTCTTCCGCCGAGGGATGAGACGTGTTTCCTTCCAGATATTCCAGGATGGCGAGCCGTTGCGGGGTCCGTTTGAACCGCGTTCCCTCGTTCTTTTTTTGAATTTGTTTCATATCGTGGAGACTCATAATGCTTAGAATAATTATAATTTATTCAGAGACGGGGTGTCAAGTTTTTATTTTCTTACCGGGTCATTGCCGCGGCTCGGCAGTTGCCCGTGGCTGTCGTCGCAGCAGGGAAAACAAAAACAGGCCGGTTCACGCTCCGGCCTGTTGAAGACGGTTCAGCATAGAAAAAGCACTTAGACACAGAAGAAGCGGATTAACCTAAACAGCCTCCTTCACAGCCGCGGCCATTCGTGGTTTTCACCATGCCCCTTCATTTGTTAAAACTGCTCGAACTCCGCGTCTCTTCCATCGCCATTGCCCTTGCTGTTGCCGTTCTTGTTCATGGTCGCCAGGACGCCTTTATGCGTCACAAGTACCGCGGGCTTGGCTTTTGCAGGTCCGTGGCCAGGGCTGGCGATCCGGGCGTGCTTCTTTTCCGCGGCCGCCGTCCCTTGCATTGCCTCTCCACCTGCTTCATCCACCTTAAAGAACGCGATCGTGCCCTGGAGCTGCTCGGCCTGGGACGCGAGCTCTTCCGCCGTGGAAGACATCTCTTCGGCAGAGCTTGCGTTCTGCTGGACCACCTGATTCAACTGCTGGATCGACCCATTGATCTGGTTCGCACCGCTTGCCTGCTCCTTCGACGCCGCGCTGATCTCCTGCACCAGCTCAGCCGTCTTCTGGATGTCAGGAACGAGCTTCGCGAGCATGGCCCCCGCCCGCTCGGCAACTTCAACGCTCGAGCCGGACAGCTTGCTGATCTCTCCAGCCGACTTCTGGCTCCGCTCCGCGAGCTTCCGCACTTCGGCGGCAACAACGGCAAAGCCCTTTCCATGCTCACCTGCCCGGGCAGCCTCGATCGCCGCGTTCAGGGCAAGCAGGTTCGTCTGGCGCGCGATCTCTTCGATGATCGAGATCCTCGACGCAATGCCCTTCATGGCAACCACTGCCTCGGACACGGCCTTTCCGCTCTCCGCTGCATCGGCTGCTGATTTGAGCGCGATCTTCTCGGTATCCCGGGCATTATCGGAGTTCTGCCTGATCGTGGCATTCATTTCCACAGTCGATGACGATGCCTCCTCAGCGGAGGCCGCCTGTTCCGTGGCCCCTTGGGACATCTGCTCGGACCCGGAAGAAAGCTGCTGGCTGCCCGAGACCACATTGTCGATTGCGGCCATCACCTCTGTCACTACCTCTTTTAACTTCGTTACCATCGAATTGAGCGCAGCGGCAAGCTGACCGATCTCATCTTTGCCCTCATGATCTATAGTTACGTCGAGGTTTCCATTGGCTATATCTTCTGCTTTGTTGGTTAATACAGATAAAGGCATGAGTGTCACTCTGACAATTATCACCACAGTCACTGTCAGCAAGAGCATTCCTACTCCCCCTACCACGAAAAGAAAAGTCCTCAATGATCTGGACTTGCCCAGCAGCTCGGTTAAAGGCATTTTTATGCTTATGGCGCCGATGACGGTTCCCTCTTTTACGAGGTGACAGTTAAGGCAGTTTCTACCCATAAAATTTGCCCTCCCTATATATGGATAGATACCCCGGATATATTCGCCTTCAAGCATAACCTTCTCTTTGCCTTTTTCGATGACATCCCTTTCTATATCATCTTTTGGATAGTCATCGGGATTACCCTTTCCAAAGTTTTCGTCAAGGGCAGCCGCCCGTATGACCCGAAGATCAATTATGTGTCTCATCTGTTCTAAAAATGAAACCTTGGCCTCTTTGAAATTTCCAGTAGTCATCATGGTAGTCAAGGCATTTAACACCGTGTCCCGATAACCATTAAGAGCTGTCGTTTTCGCTCCATCAATCACAATCTCCCTTGTCTTGTCACCGGCAACCAAACCCATGATCAATATCCCGACAGCTACAACTACGATGATAGGGATTGCGACCTTCCACCTCACCGATATGTCTCCGATTTTCATTGATCTGGTCAGCATATTGCCCTCCAGGCGTCTGCCCTGTGCCGGTGTCTCTAGTTCAATGGTTTACCATCCCTTTCGTTCTCCTCCACAGTCAGACTCTCTCGCCACGCGCTTTCAACGCTTTTTTTTAGAATATATTTTCCGTCTGCGTCCTTCGTCTCGATCAGCTCCGTGCCGGCCGTCTTCGGGTTCTGATCATGTGCCATGCATTTACCTTTTATATCGCAGAAAAAGATGCAGGGGTTCCTTGTGAGAAACCCCCTTCTGAGTTATTGATTTTCGCAAAGGGAGCCCACTTTTCTTTGCTTATTTCTTCTCGTAGAGGAATGATACGCTGGCCAACGCCGGGACGCCGGGCCTTAACTCCCTTGGCCGCCGATTGGGGCTTCCCGTTCAGCCTGCACCAGGGAAAGCTCCTCGGTAGAGAAAACCTTATCAATGTCCAGAATGATGACGAACCCGTCGTTGTGTTTGCCCATCCCTTTGATAAACTCGGTGTTGAGCTTCGTCCCGATCTTTGGCGCCGGTTCAATGTGGTCCGATCCCAGGTCCATCACCTCCTGCACCGAATCGGCAAGCGCACCCAGCACCGTCGTCTCCCCATCCAACGTCACCTCGGTGATGATGATGCAGGTGTTGACCGTCTGCTCCGTCTTCGTCATCCCGAACTTGAGCCGCAGGTCCACCACCGGCACCACGCTGCCCCGGAGGTTGATTACGCCGCGCATGAACTCCGGCGTCCGCGGCACCTTGGTGATGGTCGTGAAATCGAGCACCTCCCGGACCTTGGCAATATCAAGGGCAAAGATCTCATCGTCAAGTTTATAGGTCAGACATTGCGTTGTTTCCAAGATGTCTGTTGCGCTCATGTTTTCCTCCGTGCGTTAGTTGATTCATGACCCATGCTGATACAGGATGCATGAGGGAAAAGGCTTTTCGCCGTAGATCGCGCATCCTGCATCGTACAGGGGGACTAAAACCGCTCGAACTCCGCGTCCGGTTTGTTTTAGTCAAGTACTTTTATAAGACATTGCTTTTAGAGATAACGATCTTGAGTGCGGCACCTTATCCAACTCTGGTTTAAAGGGTCTCAACGGAGCCCTGATCTTGCTTTATTGGAAA
>JAJXTW010000067.1 GCA_021783455.1 Nitrospirota bacterium
ATGTTCGTGGCGACCGTGACCGCCGCATGCCGTCCGGCCTGGGCCACGATCTCGGCCTCCATCTCGTGGAATTTGGCGTTCAGCACCGAATGTTTGATGCCTTTTTTCTTGAGCATCGCCGCCAGGGTCTCGGACTTGACGATCGAAATGGTGCCGACCAGCACGGGCTGGCCATTCTTATGCAGGGCTTCGATCTCGGTGACGGCGGCGTTGAACTTCGCCTTCTCCGTCTTGTAGATGAAATCGGGATTGTCCGCGCGGATCATGGGCCGGTGCGTGGGAATCACGACCACGTCGAGGTTGTAGATCTTCGCGAATTCCGCGGCTTCCGTCTCGGCCGTGCCGGTCATGCCCGCGAGCTTGTTGTAGAGCCGGAAATAGTTCTGGAACGTGATGCTTGCCAGCGTCTGGTTCTCGTTCTCGATCTTGACGTTTTCCTTGGCCTCGATGGCCTGGTGCAGACCGTCGCTCCAGCGGCGTCCCGGCATGAGCCTGCCCGTGAATTCGTCGACGATCAGGACCTCGCCGTCTTTCACGACGTAGTCCACGTCACGGTGAAACAGCGCGTGGGCTTTTAATCCCTGGTGCACGTGGTGCACCAGGTCGACGTTCGAGGGATCATAGAGGTTGCCCGCATTCAACAGGTGCTCGACCTTGATGTTGCCCTCTTCGGTCAGGGCCACGGTCTTGGTTTTCTCTTCAATAGTGTAGTCGGTGTCCTTGTTCAGGCTCGGAATGATGCGGTTGATCTTGTAATACTTGTCCGTCGATTCTTCCGCGGGACCGGAGATGATGAGCGGGGTCCGGGCCTCGTCGATCAGGATCGAGTCGACTTCGTCCACGATGGCGAAGTTGAGCTCGCGCTGGACGTAGTCCTTGAGGTCGAACTTCATGTTGTCGCGCAGATAATCGAAGCCGAACTCATTGTTTGTTCCGTACGCCACATCGGACCCGTAGGCGGCCTGCCGTTCCTCGTCCGTAAGACCGTGGACGATGACGCCGACGGTGAGGCCGAGGAACGTATACACTTTGCCCATCCACTCCGAGTCGCGCCGCGCGAGATAGTCGTTCACCGTGACGACATGCACGCCCTTGCCTGTGAGGCTGTTCAGGTAGACGGGGAGCGTCGCCACGAGGGTCTTCCCTTCGCCCGTCTTCATCTCGGCGATCTTTCCCTGGTGCAGGACGATGCCGCCGACGAGCTGTGCATCGAAGTGCCGCATCCCGAGGGTCCGCTTCGAAGCTTCCCGAACCACGGCAAAGGCCTCCGGAAGCAGATCGTCAAGGGTCTCTCCCTGCTCCACCCGTTTTTTAAACTCCCCGGTTTTGGCCCGCAGGTCCGCGTCCGAGAGGCCCGCGACCCCTTCCTCAAGTGCGTTTATCTGGTCCACCAGCACCTGGATGCGCTTCAGTTCCCGCTCGTTCGCGGTGCCGAATACTTTTTTCAAAATCGTGCCGATCATCTGTCTCTTCTCCGCGTTCAGTAACCTGCGGCAGCCTATGAGCGCGGCTGGCCGAGGTGAATAGTTTTCATGAGATTTTTTATATTATCATTTCTGCTGAGGAATTCAAGAGAATAATCTTTTCGAGGTGCGCGGGACCCGTCTTTGTTCGCTTGCGGGCGCGCTTCCCGCAGTGATGCTCTCCTGCCGGGACGTTCATAACGAAGCCTTTCGGAGACCCCCTGCAAGATCGCCGACCCCCGCGCAAAAGGGCCGTCGGCAGATAATGTGCGCGCTATTGCGGCATTTCTTGCTTGACAAAACAACGTTATAAGTGTAAAAAAATAATCATGAAGAGCATTTTTACCGACAAATCAATATTCGAAATGCAGGCGGAGATCTGCAAAACGCTCACCAATCCCAAGCGCATTGAAATTCTGAACACGCTGAAAAACGAAGAAAAGACCGTAACCGAACTGGTAGCCGCCCTGGGCGCTTCCAAGGCGAATGTATCCCAGCACCTTGCTGTCATGCGTCACAAGGGCATCCTGTCAACAAGGCGTGAAGGGGTCAATATTTACTACCGCGTATCGAATCCCAAGGTCATTGAAGCATGTTCCCTCATGAAAGAAGTGCTGTATGAACAGCATGCAGGCAAAAAAAAAGCAGTAACGGGAATATTAGGCTGACCGTTGTAAGTGCACGATAGAACCTCAGTTATCCCCCTCGTGGTGCCTATTTCATCCCAATAACAGCGTCAGTCTGTTTCTCTCTTTCGCACCATAAAAAAGGAGGGCTTGCGCCCTCTTTTCAGTGATCGATTCTGCTTCGTTTCTCCTATTGAATAGTAAAACTGATGCCGGTCCTGTTTGCTCCGTTCACGACCACGGCAGTCGGTGTCGCCCCTCCGTATGCTCCCTGCGGTTCGCCAGGATCAGGCATCTGATTGCCGTTAACATCCTGGACACACCCGTCTTCCGGCTCCTGGGTTCACCCAACTAACCTCGCTGGAGTCACGGCGTCTCCACTATTCAACCTTCTTCGTTTCTTTCTTCTTGCCCTCTTGCTTGTCCTCTTTCCGGTCTGTCTTTTTTTGGTCTTCCTTCTTCATTTCCTGCTCCGGCACCTTTTTCTCTTCCTTCACTTCAGCGGGCGGTTCGGCCTTCACCAGGTCGAGCGTCTTCTTCGCGTCCGGGATGAGCGCGCTGTCGGGGTACTGCTTCATGAACTCTTCAAGTCCCTTTGCGGCCCCGTCACGGTCTCCTTTGCCGGCGAGCTCCACACTGGACTTGAACTTTCCGAGTTCCTCCTCGGTCACAACCGTCTCTCCCTTGCGGCCCTTCCAGTAGAGTTTTACCTGGGAATCCTGCCTGGCGCCCCGGACCCCGGCAACACCGGTGCTCGTGGCGATCTCTTTCCTGTGAAGGATCTTCTCGATCTTTTTCTGAATGGCCTTGAGCCAGTCCGAAAGAGCCGAGCTCTTCTGCTCTTGGGCCAGGACGGTGGTCGCGCAGCACAAACCGATAATCATCAAGCAGGAAAAGAGTTTCTTGGGCATAGGGCTTCCTTTGATCAAATGCATTATCCTTTTTTAAATCACTTCACTCCCAGACTCGAAGCAATATCGCTGTACTGTCTCACCACCCGCGGGTCGATTGCCGCCGCATCCTGGAAGCGCTTCTTTATACTTGCCCTGCATAAACCGGATGTTCCCAATGTTGTTGTGCGCCGCGGCGTTACCCGTGTCGTTCGCTAACATATTTTCGAATTGTTCCAGCGCCTCTGCATAAAGCCCGTACTCGCCCGTACAGGATGCCGAGCTGGGTCAGAGCGTCCAGGTCGCCCGGCTTCTTGACGAGCTTTTCGCGGTATTCCGCGGAGAGGTGGGTAAGACGCTGACCCGCCAACGTTTCAAGCTCGTCCTCGTATTTTGCCTCAATATCCTCGCTCGTGACCTTGACCGGCTTGAAATCAGCCGGCGGCAGGGTGACGGGTTTAAACTGTTCCCAGGCCTTGTGCACGCCGACGATGTCCGCCTTTCCTTTTGCCGTCCAGTCGCGGTATTCTTCGGCGCCCTTTTTCCATGCCTCGGTAAACGACGCCCATAACGCCGAGCGACTCGTAGATGGCCCGAGCGTACACGATCGACTGGTGCAGATTGGGGAACGCATCCACATAGGGCTGGACAGCGGCGCGGGTGAAGTCCGTCACCACCTGGTCTTTAAACGTCACGAAGGAACCCACTTTCGTTTTCTGGTCCCACCTTATTGCGTGACGTTCGTGGAGCGTCACGGGGAAGCTGCGGGTCACAATCTTGGGCTCTCCGCCCTCGTAATAGGTAAGCTTCAGCTCGCTCTGCAGCGGCGTGTTTTCGTTCACATCGAGGATCTTATTGCTGAAGACAGGCTTGAGCTGCAGCTCAACGCTCTGCTTCGGAGCGATGTCCGTCATTTCGATTTCCGTGGGAAAGTCCATGAAATCCTTGATGCTGAAGCTGAGCTTCACCTTCGCATAGGTCTGGTCGGTGTTGTTGACGATCACGATCTTCCCCAGCGGATGCGCTTCGTAATGCCTGTATGCGGCCGCGAATATTTCGCCCAGCTCGATCTTGTCGATTTCGCTGCCTTTGGCGCCGAAGGTGCGCAGCAACTTCCCTTCACCGTCGAAAACCTGGATGCGGTGGTTGCCCGTGTCCGCGACAAAAACCCTGCCTCGCTCATCAACAGCAATGCCGGCCGGAGATTTGAACTGCCTGGGCCTGTTCCCTTTGGCGACCCAGGAATGAATGATGCCCGCTCTGGTCGAGAACGATGATCCGATGAGCGTCGGTATCGGCGACGTGCAGCCTGCCGCCGGCAACCGCAACGGAGAGCGGCGAGTGCAGAATGCGCTGGTCCCTGGCCTTATTCCCGGTCGCTCCGATCTCGCGCACAAATTCCACCTGTTGGTCCGCGGCTGAACTCGTTGCAAAGAGCAGGGAAATAAACGCAATGATACCGATTTGACGGACGACTGCCATTTCTACCTCCAGTAAAATGAAAGCTTTTTCCGACCAGCTGTTGCAGAAACGCGGCTTGATCAATCCGACAAGAACGCCGCGAACAAAAAGTCACGACGCCAATCGTTGTTTCGCCTGCGCTGTCAGGCCTGCCGAAACACTGCCAAAGAGTGACGCACGTTTATTAACAGACTCCAAAACGATTATGTGTATCCTGCCGGAATATATAAAGACGAGCGCGAAGTGAGTTCAACAAATAATGAATGATTGTGAAGCAGTCAGCGTACGGGCGCGGCTTCGTGATTTTTACTTTGACATTCCCTCGGCATTCAGGTATTTTTTACTATCTTTTGCGAGGAGCTAAAATATGAAAAAAGACAGGCCTTTGTTCATGTTGGCTGTCGCAGTCGTTCTCTTCACAGCAATCTTGCCGAAATCGGTCCTGGCAACGACGCGCGTCGTTGTCACGAACGCGAGCCAGTGTCCTGCCGATGCCGTTACAAACGGGACGTGCTACACGAGCCTTGCCGTTGCAATAACCGCCGCCCTGGCGGGCGATTCGATCGAAATCAAGCCCGGCATCTATCACGGGAATTTTACAATTAACCAGAATATCACCCAGATCTCGGGCGATGAGACCGGGCGCACTTTTCTTACGGGCGACGGAGCCGGAACGGCGCTGACCATCGGCAGCGTACCTGGGACCATCTCTATCAGAAGACTGACGTTTTCCAACGCCCAAACGGGGATACTGGCGCAAAATTCGCCGGCAATAACAATGACGAATAATGCATTTCAAGTAGGCTCGAACAACACTGCAATTCAATTGGCCAACTCGCCGAACGCAAACATTACCAACAATACCTTTTACCTCGATGCGAACGGCATCATTTCCGATCAAAGTACGGTAACTATCGTAAATAATATTTTTTCGAACCAGCAGACGACGGCGATAGACGCAAGAATCGCGGTTACGGGTATTTCAAATAATCTGTTTTTTACCTACGGCAGCATCGGACCGGCAATCTCATTCGTTACCACCGACACTGCTAATTATAAAGGGAATCTGCGAGACCAGGACCCGAAGCTCGTCAATATCACGAGTACGGATCAGACGCTGTGGGATTATCATCTGCAGGCAACCTCTCCTTGCATCGATACAGGAAACGCCTCGGCGGGAAACGACAGCGTGGACGGCTCAGCCCCGGACCTGGGCGCTTATGGCGGCTCTTTCGCGGACACGATTCCCTTTCAGGTGTCCAACGTCGTTTTGACCTCGCCGACAACCTCAGTGCTTTCTATCACCTGGAACGCCAACAACGCCTACACGGTCGCAGGCTACCATGTCTACTACGGAAGTGCATCGGGGGTATACAACGGCACGGGCGCCTCTGAAGGACCCTCGCCACTCCTGGTGACGGGAGCAACAACGACAACCTTGAGCAACCTTCCCTCAGCCGGTCCGCCGTCAACGCCGACAGGCCTGTCGGTATCCCCGTTGAACGAGAGCCTGGCAATCAGTTGGACCGCCGTGCCGGGAGCAACAGGGTACAAAGTGTATTATGCTCCCGCATCTTTGGCGACACCGACTGCTTTTATCGAAGTGGACGGTGCGACAAGCTGCCTGGTGACCAATCTTACGAACAGCCGGTTGTATAACGTCCAAGTCTCCGCCATTTCCCAGGAAGCGACGTATATCGCAGTAACGGCCGTTGATAAAACCGGGCTTTCAGCCGGAGGCAGCACCCCCGGAGTTTCGCACGAGAGCGCTTATTCAGCTGAAGTTACGGCCGGGACCGGCACGGTGCAGGAAAGCCCTCTTTCGCCGGTCCTGCAGGAGTATCCCGATCCCCTCATTCCCTATCCGAACCTGCCGACTCGTCAGGGATGCTTCATAGCCACTGCCGCATTCGGCTATTACTCTGATCCGAACGTGCAGGCGCTGCGGGATTTCAGAGACCGGTTTCTCGTCACCAACGGACCAGGCAGAGCTTTTGTCGGGTGGTATTACACCCATGGCCCTGCTGCTGCGGCATGGTTGAACGACCATCCCGGATACAAGCCCGTAGTCCGGCTCGTTCTCCTCCCGGCAGTCGGCATGTCGCTCTTTTTGACAAAGACATCGCTCGCCGTGAAAATATCGACCCTGTTGCTTGCCGCGTGTTTGGTCGTGCTCCTCGTACAGCGGAAACAGCTTTCAAGGCAAGGAGGCTCGCGTTGAAGAAAATTTTTTTTCTCATACTGCTCGTCGTCCTGCCGATCTCCGCGTTTGGCGCAGATCCCTCCGAGGACCGGCCCTGCTGGTCTTTTGAAGCAAAGGGCGGTTCTTTTGCGCCTGCCCTGCCGGAGTGGAGGCAGTACTACGGCAAACGCAGCATGCCGGAATATGCTGTGTCTCTGGCGTATAAGTTTTTGAGACAGGTAGAGATCGGGGTCGAAGGCGGCGCGAGCACGGCCAAGGGTTCGGGCTACGAACTCATCCATTCTCAAAATGCGGGGCAGCCGGTGTATGGCGGCAATGTCACCTACACCATCTATCCCGTCAATGTTTTCGTTCTTTTTCGCGGCATCGTGAACGAAAATCAGTGGCTCGTGCCCTATGTGGGCGGCGGCTTCACCAGAATGTATTACGAGGAAAAGATCGAGGGACAGGGGACAACGCACGGCAGGACGGACGGGTACAACTACCGGGGTGGACTGCAGCTCCTGCTCGACGGTATGGACCGTGACGCGGCGAACAACCTGTACCTGGACTACGGCGTATATCACACCTACTTCTTCGTCGAGGCTGAAAAAACCCATGCGGTCGAAAAGTCCTCATCAGCGGACCTCGGCGGCACGGCCTATTTGATGGGGCTGTTGTTTGAGTTTTGAGGAAGAAAGGAAGCCCCCGGGAAGGATTATGAAGTTACGTTCTGATGTTGATTCCGCTCATCAGCGGCATTACACAACCTCACCATCGCGGATCTCGATAGTTCTGCCCGCCCGTTTCGCTTCTCTTCGCTGTAAGTAACCATTACGATCGTCCGGTCCTCATCCTGCAAACCTTCCCGCATCTCAAGAACTTTGGCCCCTGTTTTCGTGTCAAGGTTGCCCGTAGGTTCATCGCCGAGAATAACCGCAGGTTTGTCCACGATGGCCCGCGCGATTGCCGCCCGCTCCTGCTCTCATCGCGCACCGCTTCCCTCCATGCCCTGCTCCTGCGGAGACCGGCCTCCCGGTGTGCTGCAGCCGCTGCAACCCGGCCCGGACAGCTGTTCGCTCAGGGCTATCCTCACATCGGCTTTCCCGGAAAGGTCCTGGAGCCACTGGTCCATCGCCCGGCTTGTTGTCTTGGTATCAGCTCCGCGCGGCGCCACCTTTTCCGAGATCAGCCGGTTGATTATGAGGCGTAGTTCCAGAGCTTTTTCATACCCGGCGCCGTACATCGATTTCATCGCTTGTTGAAAAGCGGCCTCATCAAGACCCGATGCCTCACGTGCCGAAGCGTTTGCAACAGCCAAATCTTCCTTCGTGATACGGATCCCCGCTTTGCGCGCCTCCTGGAGCGCCAGCCGCTCGGAGATAAGCTCGTTCAAAACCTGGTACCGGAGATGGGCGGAAGCGTCCTTGTTCATCCCCTGTAAGCGTGCAACTGCAGCATCGAGCTCGGACCGCCTGATCTCCTCCCCGTTCACCACAGCTGCGACTCCGTCCGGCAGGTTGAACTTATGGTAGCCGATAAAAGCGGCGATTGCGATGATCGGCACGAACAACAGCGCGATAAAATACGCCCTCCGTTGTTTCGAGACAAGTTCCGGCCGTCGTTTCTCAATCAGCTGCCCGCACTCGGAACAGAAAATTGCATCGTCATCGTTTGTCTTTTTGCATTCATGGCAGTTCATGAAACCTCCGTCTTTTGCCGCACTCAATAAAACGGACAGGGGATAGCTATGGTTTATTTTGCAATCCAGCTGCCAGAGTTGCAATGTATGAGAAATCAAAGAGATGATAAGAGAGCCGGGGATCAGGTTGTGGCATTTGATACAGCGGGACCATGAAAAAAAACACAAATAGATAAGGGGGAGTACCGACTCCCGGAAGCCGGTATGAACCGGACAAGCACTTGTTGCGGGAAGGGCCGATGCAGGCTGATTTGCGCCTAGTCGACCTGGACCTCTTTGTTGTTTTTTCGGACCGCGTTGATGATATCCTCGGTACGCGGACAGGCCGGTGACGCAGCGGGCGTCTTGAGGCCGTCGAAGTACACGACTTTCCCAAGGTCATAGCAGTCAAGGATATCGAGGCATTCCTTGTCCTTGATCGGTCCGTAGGAAAGGCTGTAAATAACGCCGTCCTTGAAAAAGAACCGGATCAGGTTCTCGCTTGCCTCGGCAACGGACACAAAGAGCGCGCCGGTCTTTTTTCCGGCAAGGTATTCCTGCAGCACGTCTGCAAACGGTTTTTGTGTAGCCATATACCCACCCCTTAAAAAGAACTGAGCTTAGTGTTCCGACGCTGCACTGGTGTTGCCGGGGCCTCATCGCTTTTTTGAAAATAAGGACGCTGCGCCGGCTGTCTCCCTTGCTGATGAACCTATCTTGCTTATCGAAACCGCAACGGAAAATGACGGGCCGCGCTTGCTATGCGTATACGAACGGCAATCCCGCCCCCCGGGACTGCGAACTGCCACCCCGTTACCAGCAGAAGACCTTGTCAAAGGAGAACACGTCAGCCACGAGCTTGTCGTAAGACGCTCCTCCCTTGTACAGCTCGATCGTTTTTACTTCATTGCCCGAGGACTGAAGCTCGATGATTTTCTTCGTGCTTGCATCGGGCGCTTTTTTCAGGATATGCAAAATTTTCACAGTCTAAGTTCCTCCATCATCTTAGTAGGGCACCACGACATCATACTCCAGAAGCTTCTTCGCCATCTCTGCCAGGGTGATTGCCGTGTAGCCGTTTTCCGGATTGTTGGAATACATCTTGAGTTCGAGTTCGGTGACAAGCTCGAGCGGCGCCGCGATCTCGGCGTTGCTCTTGTCCAGCTTCTTGTCAAGGACAAAGACCTCGATGGTATCGTCCGCAAGCGTGAGGCCGCCCGCGACGCGGAGCGCCTCGCCCGGCCGGTCTCTTACGATGACCGCTATTTTCTTGGTATCTCCCATTCGTTCCGCTCCCTTGTGTTCAAGATTGTGTTAGAACACCAGCACCCGGGCGCTGTCGTGCAGCATCCCTGCGTTGTTGTACTGGCTGCCGTACGAAATGCCTGTCGTCTTATCGTGGATGCCCACCCGCTCGCAGCTGTGATCGCAGCAGGAAAACTCCACCCCGTCCACCTTTAACAGCTCGATGAACTTCGGGTCCCTGGTGAAGCGCACCCCTTCATCGGTCATGAAGAGCGTCACCGCTTTTCCCGCCGCCCGGGCCGCCTTCACGACGCCTGCGATATGGTCCAGGTTTTCGTACTTCGTTACCATTATGCCCAGCATTTCTGTTGCCATGGTTTCACCTCCTTGCAAGTATGTTTGCCCTATCCCTGCCAATTTACTTGGCGCATTGTACCATCTTTTTTTTATCGCGAACAACTGTTTTATTGCTTTATGCGCAGAAAAGAAAGGCCGGGCGGAAACCCCCGCCCGGCCTTAAGACACCGTAATCGATTATACGTCGAGATCCCGCATCGGCCTGATCAGCAGGAAGTAGACCATGGTCCAGTTGCCGAGAATGATGAAGATGTTGGCAACCCAGCTCGAGACGGCCAGGGTGGAAACTCCCGTGAGGCTGTGACCGATGTTGCAGCCGCCTCCCATCTGCGCGCCGACCCCCATGATAAAACCGCCCAGGAGCACCTTGAAGAGCTCATCCGCAGGCGGCACCTTCATCTTCACCTCCTTCAGGAGTTTGCCGCTGATGAACGCGCCAATGGGCACTGCCACTACGTACAGCGAGCTCCAGGAAAAGATCATCCCGAGGATGCTCCGGGATTCGAGCGGGTTGACGGCCCCGGGATCGTTCTGATAATTCCCGAAAAGCACGGCCAGGAAAAACTCCCTTACCGGCCCGGTGAATGAAAGGCCGCGTGCCTTGCCGCCGTAGTACTCCGAGGCCCAAAATGCTGCCACGGCAACGAGGCCGGCAAGGAGCCCGGCCAGGGACCACGAATATCCCTTCTTCGCCTTGACAAAGGGCTTGCCCTTGAATATGAACGTCAGGAGCACCGCGGAAATCACGGCTATGAGTATCCACTTATTGATGCCGGTAATATTGTACAGGGTCGGGATTGTGTCCTCACCCTTCCAAACAATCCGTTCCGGTGCGATCATCCAATCATAAATCGGTCTCAGAAAGCCGAACTTGGTCATCGCAATGCCGAAGAAGAACCCGAACACGGCGAAGACATACGCCAGGTTTCCTTCCCCCACGCGGTACAGGATGCCGCTGCCGCACCCGCCGGCCAGTACGATGCCCATGCCGAAGATGTATCCCCCGATGATGTTGGACCAGGGCACGAAAGCCTGACGGTAGAGCGTACCGGTGACGAAGATGCCTTGTTCAAAATGGCCCAGCCAGTGCATATCCTCAAGCAAGTTCGCGCCGATCATGGTAACCACGACGGCAAGCAGGTATGCCCGGAACATGGTGTAGTCCTGGAAAAGCACTTCCCGGAACGCGGAATTCACGCAGAACCGGCCGCGCTGCAGAACGAAGCCGAATGCTGCGCCGATGAGTATGCCGGTTACAGCAAATGCCAATGTAGAAACCATTCTTTCCCCCTTTTAGATTTGCTCCCCCTTTGGTTTCTTCTTCATCACTGTTGCTAAACCCCACCCCTGGAGTTAGGACTTCTTGATGTAGAGTTCCCAGTAGCCTTTGTCGTCGAGCTTCACAGCCTCGAAACCATAGCCCTGTTTTTCAGCATAGCGAGGAATGCTGTCCTCCGCCGATGCCGGAGCATCGCAGAGCACTTTGATGGTCTGGCCGCTCGCAAGTTTCTCGAGCGCCTTCTTGGTCAGGAGCAGCGGATAAGGACACACCCTGCCGAGGGTATCCAACGTCTGATCTGGTGTTGCGGTTTTAACTGACATGTTCTTCCTCCTTTAAGGTAGTGCGGATAGTCGGGCCATTCACAACAAAACGTCCCGTTGACAAAATCGTGATGAGTAATATGTTCCGGTTAGAATGCAAGAACCTCTCAGTCATCCCCCCTCATGGTTCATTTCGGAACACGATCGAACGAAAAACGCTGTGAGTTTTGACAGAACGGATGTAGTAACTTATCAAAAACAAGGTTTTCTGTCAATACTCGTTTTTCGGATTTCAAACATTAGCAACAGGCTAACTGTGTATTTAGGATTATTATAGGGTCTGCGAGCTCGCTTATACGAGAGAAAGGATCGTAAGGCAAATTACGGCCAGCAGCAAACCGAATCCCGTTGCTGCGGCAACCTTGCGCTGCCGGAGCAACGTTTTTCTGCCGCCATCCAGAAAAGGCGCCAGGAGCAGGGCGCTGAACGCAAGACCGGGCAATAAAACAGCGCCCACGAACGTCCATCGGCCGGGGAAATACTTGGTAAGCTGATACAGGAAGAGAAAATACCATTCAGGGCGGGGGCTGTACTGTGCGGAAAAATCGATTTCCCTGCCCACGGAGGGAGGGAACAGGACGGCGAGCAGCAGGACCACCTCGATGGTAAACAGCGCAACGAGAGCGATCTCAAAGAGATAGCGGGGGAAGAAAATATTTTCGTCTTTTCTGGCCATTCTTGTTAACCTTGATTATATTGCAAAAAATAAAATCTACCGCGGAGGCGTTGAGACGCGGAGAAAAGATATTACGAATGACTTGCTCGGAAGAACAGTCCTTCTGTCTTCTGTCTTCTGTCTTCTGTCTTCTGTCTTCTGTCTCTACATCCCTCCCGATATTCCCAGCCTTCTCAGAATATGGAAATGCACCCACAAAAAGAGGCCTGTAGCGACCGGGAACCACAGCATATGCATGCTGTAAAAACGGAGGAGCGTCCGACCGGTAACTTCCGGCCCGCCGCGAACAAAGGCTGCCAGGGACGGCCCGATGAACGGCACTGAACCGAGCATGTTGGTGCCCACTACCGTGGCCCAGTACGCCTTCTGGTCCCAGGGCAGAAGATAACCCGTAAATCCGAAAGACATCGTCATGACGAACAGCAGGGCGCCGGCAACCCAGTTCAACTC
>JAJXTW010000068.1 GCA_021783455.1 Nitrospirota bacterium
CATGACGTCCTCGAGAATGGCCCGAAGGCCGCGAGCGCCCGTCTTTCTACTGATCGCCTTTTTTGCGATCGCGTTCAGCGCCCCATCGCTGAATCGCAGCTTGCACCCCTCAAGCGCGAGCAGTTTCATATACTGTTTGATCAGCGCGTTCTTCGGCCGGGTAAGGATGTCGATAAGCGCATGTTCGTCGAGTTCCTCGAGCGTGGCCACCACCGGCATGCGGCCGATGAATTCAGGGATCAAGCCGTACTTGAGCAGGTCCTCAGGCTGGAGCGTGGCGAGCGTTTCGCTCAGCTTCCGGTCCTGTTTGCTCTGGATGTCGGCGCCGAAGCCCATGGTCTTTTTGCCGACCCGCTGCTCGATGATCGACTCGATCCCGACGAAAGCTCCTCCGCAGATAAACAGGATATTCTTCGTATCCACCTGGATGAACTCCTGGTGAGGGTGCTTGCGGCCGCCCTGGGGCGGTACGCTTGCGACCGTCCCTTCGATCAGTTTGAGGAGCGCTTGCTGCACGCCCTCACCCGACACATCGCGGGTGATCGACGGGCTCTCGGACTTGCGGCTGATCTTGTCAATCTCATCGATGTATACGATCCCCCGCTGGGCCCGTTCTACGTCGTAGTTCGCGCTCTGGAGAAGTTTCAGGATGATGTTCTCCACATCTTCTCCCACATAACCGGCTTCGGTGAGCGTTGTGGCGTCGGCAATAGTAAACGGCACATCAAGGATCCGCGCCAAAGTCTGGGCGAGCAGCGTCTTGCCCACGCCCGTGGGGCCGATCAGCAGGATGTTGCTCTTCTGGAGTTCCACTTCGTCTCCGATCTCCTGCTGGATGCCGATGCGCTTATAATGATTGTGTACTGCCACGGAGAGGATCTTCTTTGCCCGCTCCTGGCCTACGACATACTCATCGAGGGCTCGTTTAATCTCCGAAGGCTTCGGCAGGCGCGGTATCTTGGCCTCTTTCGCCTCCTCCCACTCCTCGGCGATGATCTCATTGCATAAATCTACGCACTCATTGCAGATAAAGACCGAAGGCCCCGCAATGAGCTTTTTGACTTCTTCCTGCCCCTTGCCGCAAAACGAGCACTTGAGCGGCGTTGTATGTTCTTTTTTTTCCGTCATACGTTTACTTCTCCTTCGCAGTGCGGGACACTTTCTTTGCGATGACTTCGTCTACAATACCATACGTTTTTGCGTCCTCGCCGGACATGAAAAAATCGCGGTCCGTATCGGTGCGGACCTTCTCGATCGGCTGCCCGGTGTGATTGGACAGGATCTTATTCAAGGTATCCTTCATGTTCAGGATTTCCCTAGCATGAATTTCGATGTCCGTTGCCTGCCCCTGAAAACCGCCCATGGGCTGATGGATCATGATCCGCGCATGGGGCAGGGAAAACCGTTTTCCCTTGGTTCCCGCCGCCAACAGAAGCGCGCCCATGCTCGCGGCCTGCCCGATGCAAATGGTCGAGACCGACGACTTGATATAGTTCATGGTGTCGTAGATTGCAAGCCCCGAGGTGACGACGCCGCCGGGTGAATTGATGTAGAGGTAGATGTCCTTGTCCGGATCATCAGCCTCGAGGAACAGGAGCTGAGCGATCACGGTGTTGGCCACTACATCGTCGATCGCAGTACCAAGGAAAATGATCCGGTCTTTCAGCAGGCGGGAATAGATATCATAGGCCCGTTCACCCCGGCTTGTCTGTTCAACGACTATCGGAATCAATGACATAATTTCTCCTCATTTATCGTTTCTTTGATTCAATTATAGCTCTTCTTTGCCTTGGAAAGCAAGAGACTAAGGGTCTTCTCCCGCATCAGGGAAGATCGCAAATTCTCAATCCCGCCGTCGAGCGATTCATAGTATTTCCTGACCGCGTCCGCGGTCTGGCCGGAACTCTTGGCCATCACCGCGATCGCCGAAGAGACTTCCTGGTCGGTCACGTCGATCTTCTCTTTTTCAGCGATGACATCGAGCAAAAGGGTCCCCTTGACACGCTTCTCGGCCAGGTGCTTGTTTTCGGCGCTGAATTTTGAGAAGTCAAAGGACTTTACGTCAACCCCCTGCCGCGCCATGCGCGTCGCGTGAGAGCGCGCCATGGATTGGAGTTCCCGCTCCACCATGCCCGGCGGTATGTCGAATGTATGGGCATCGACGAGTTTCGAAAGCAGCTCCTCACGCTGGGCCGAAGCCTGGTCGTTTTTCTTCCGATATTCGATGTCTTTCTTAATCCCCTCGGTCAATTCTGCCACGGTTGCGTTGTTGCCGATGTCCTTGGCAAATTCATCGTTCAGCTCGGGAAGCACTTTCTTTTTAATTTCCTTGAGTGTGACCGTAAACGCGGCATCTTTGCCTGCCAGATCCTTATTATTGTAATCCGCGGGGAACGTCACTCTGATCTCCCGGGTCTCACCCCGGTTCATGCCCACAAGCTGCTCCTCGAACCCGGGGATCAGGGAGTTCGATCCCAGGGAAAGCATGTAATCGGATGCTTTGGCGCCCTCGATGGTCTTCCCATCCCGGAACCCTTCAAAATCTATGATCGCCGTGTCGTTTTTCTCGATCGGCCGGCCTTCAACCACTTCAAGCTGGGCGTACATCTCGCGCAGCCGGTCAATGGTCTCTGTCACCTCCGCGTCGCTCACGGCAACAGCTGTTTCCTTCACTTCGACGCCGTCATAGACGCCAAGTTCTATATTGGGCCGGACTTCGACGACCGCCGTAAACGTCAGGGGAGAACCTTTGGCGAGTGTTGAGATATTTTCTATCTCAGGCATGTCCACCGGGTTGAGGTTATTTTCCTCGAGAGCCTTCATATAAGATTCAGTGACAAGCCGGTGCACCACCTCGCTTTTCACTTCGTCCCCATAGTGCCGTTCGACAATATTCTTCGGCGCCTTTCCCGGACGGAACCCGGGGATCTTGGCTTTCTTTCCCACGTCCGCAAGTGCCTTGTCCAGCTCCCTGGCAACGTCATCGGGTGCAACTTCAATGTTGATCTTTTTCTTGACTGTGCTGATATTTTCTACGACCGATTTCATTTCTTGACCGCCTTTGTATAAGAGTCTATTAAGCCCCAAGGGCTCCTGAGCATGCAGGGCCATCGCGCGTTGGCACCGGCTGCACTCTGAACATCGAACTCCGAACTTTGGACCTTAACTTGGTGCGAGAGGGGGGACTTGAACCCCCACGGTCACCCACTGGCTTCTAAGACCAGCGCGTCTGCCAGTTCCGCCACTCTCGCAACGGGTCAAAATCATAAAAAGAAAGCAGTGAGCATTGTGCAGCATCCCGCTCAACGGATTCCTGCCCATTACCCACTGCTCCCTTATGTTGTTATGGTGAGCCGTGAAGGAGTCGAACCTTCGACCCGCTGATTAAGAGTCAGCTGCTCTACCAACTGAGCTAACGGCCCGCATGCATTACGTGTTCCAGGTGCAAAGCGGCTACATTATACTTACCTTTGTACCTGGATGCAACAAAAAATTAAAAACGAAGAGAAATATTTGAGGGCTTTCGCTCTTCCATTGTGATGTTATGGTGCGCCCGGCGGGAGTCGGACCCACGACCTTTGGCTTCGGAGGCCAACGCTCTATCCAGCTGAGCTACGGGCGCATCTTGGTTCATAGCTGATGGTTCATGGTTAAAAGCTTCGTTGCCATGAGCTGCTTGCTTTTTTTCTTGGTGCGCCCGGCAGGAGTCGAACCTGCGGCCTGCGGATTCGAAGTCCGACGCTCTATCCAGCTGAGCTACGGGCGCAATTACTATCCCTAGAAAAACTGAGACGGCCGGATCGGCCGTCTCTCTATGAAAAATTGGGGTGAGCGACGGGGCTTGAACCCGCGGCCACCAGGGCCACAACCTGGAGCTCTACCAACTGAGCTACGCCCACCGTGTGAATATTTCCGTATGCAGAATTTTTTTATTTTAATGCGTCGATTGAGATTTGTCAACACACTATCCGGCATATCCCAATCGCCATTCTCCGGATAAATCTATTGGTGCGCCTGAAGGGATTCGAACCCCTGGCCCACAGCTTAGAAGGCTGTTGCTCTATCCAACTGAGCTACAGGCGCGGATTAGTTCCTAGCTCGTGGCTCTTCGTTTTTGATTCGTAGCCATCAGCTATGAGCAGCGAGCTAATAATGGTCGGGGCGAGAGGATTCGAACCTCCGACTTTCTGCTCCCAAAGCAGACGCGCTACCGGGCTGCGCCACGCCCCGAGGTACTTCGCTGCTGCCGACCCCTGACTCGTAGGCCATATAATACTCACACTCCTACCCATTGTCAAGCGCTATGTGTCCGCCAAACAAGCAGATTCGATCATTCGAGTCTATTCAAGCTTCCTTCAGTTCCTGAAGAGGACACGACGATTTCTCCTTGAAATAACGCGCATTTTATACTATGATTGTCGTCATGGAAGAACGGATCGGCTCAGTGATTAAGTTTTTTGACAAGACCTCAATAGCTGCGGTCAAGCTTGATTTCGGCGATCTCGCTGTCGGAGATACCATCCGCATCAAGGGGACCGCAACCGACTTCACCCAGAAGATCGAACTCATGGAGTTCGATCACAAGCCGGTTGATAAAGCCAACAGGGGACAGTTCACCGGCATCAAAGTTGCCCAGCCGGCAAAACCCTTCGACCTCGTCTATAAAGTCACCGGATAAACCGCCTGACATGCTCACCTACATTATAAAACGCATGCTTCTCATGGTCCCCATCCTGCTCGGCATCACCGTGCTCAGCTTCGGCGTCATGCGCCTTGCCCCGGGCGGCCCTGCCGAGGCGCAAATGGATTTCTCGGCAAAAGCGTCCGCCGAAGCGCGGGAGCGGCTCCGCAAACTCTACGGGGCCGACCAGCCTTTCTATAAACAATACGCCACATGGCTCACGAAATTCATGACCCTTGATTTCGGAGAAGCGTTTGCCGACGGACGCAAGGTCAAGGACAAGATCCTCGAGCGCCTCCCGATCACTCTCACGATCAACCTTCTGTCGCTCGGCCTCGTGCTCCTGATCGCCATACCCGTCGGGATCATGTCCGCCACGCGGCAATATTCGCTCCTCGACCGTTTCACAACCATCTTCGTTTTCGTCGGTTTTTCCACACCGTCGTTCTGGCTCGCGCTTCTTCTTATCTATCTGTTCGGCGTTCAATGGGGAGTGCTCCCCATATCAGGCATCCACAGCCTCGATATTACGGGGTTGACCTTCTGGGGCAGGCTTTCGGACGAAGCGAACCACCTGATCCTGCCCGTATTCGTCTCCGCTTTCGGCGGTCTTGCAGGCTTTTCGCGTTACGTTCGGAACAACATGCTTGAAGTCATGCGCCAGGATTACATCCGTACAGCGCGGGCCAAAGGGCTCACTGAACAAATCGTCATTTACAAGCATGCGCTCCGAAACGCTCTCATGCCGGTCATCACCATCCTGGGCCTCTCCCTGCCGAGCATTATCGGCGGCAGCGTCATCATGGAAACGGTCTTCGGCATCCCCGGTATGGGACAACTCATGTACCAGGCGGTGCTGTCACGGGACTATAACCTCGTCATGGGCATCCTCGTGCCCGGCGCGTTCCTGACGATGCTTGGAAATTTCCTTGCAGATGTCGCCTACGCGTTTACGGACCCGCGGGTGAGGCTTAAATGAGAGGGTTGCAGAAAAATATGTAAAAACCGTTGTATCTTTAGTTTGTCATTCTGAGCAAAGCGAAGAATCCCGGATTGCATTAAACTTAGATCCCTCACTACGTTCAGTATGATATCGATGAAATAATAATGAACGACTCCCGATCCTTCACATCTCAAACACTGCGTTATCTCATGAGGAACAAACTCGCGGTAATCGGCGGGCTGCTGGTAATATTCGTCTTCGTGCTTTCGATCTTTGCGCCATTCGTCGCACCCTACAATCCATCAACCATTGACATCAAGAACATCCTCATCGGACCAAGCTTTTCTCATCCTCTCGGCACCGACGACCTGGGCCGGGACGTGCTTTCCCGAATGCTGTGGGGCGGACGGATTTCGCTGGAGGTGGGGTTCGTCGCAGTCGGCATTGCGACCATCATCGGCATTCTCCTCGGATCGCTCGCAGGCTACTACGGCGGTTGGATCGACAGCGCGATCATGCGGGCCGTGGACATCATGCTCTCCATCCCGACGATCTTCCTCGTTCTCGCAGTCATAGCCATCCTCGAGCCGAGCATCATGAATATCATGGTCGTGATCGGCCTTACCAGCTGGATGGAGCCGGCCAGGCTCATCCGCGCTGAATTCATCTCGCTCAAGGAGCGTGAGTTCGTCATTGCCGCGCATGCCATCGGCGCAACGGACCGCCGCATCATCATGAAACACATCCTGCCGAACGGCCTTTCTCCCATCCTGGTCTCCGCCACCATGGGCATCGGCGGCGCCATTCTCGTGGAATCCGCTCTCAGCTTTCTCGGCCTCGGCGTTCAGCCCCCTACCCCAAGCTGGGGCAGCCTGCTCTCATCGGGCAAGGACAACATCGAGATCGCCTGGTGGCTCTCGGTCTTTCCGGGCCTTGCGATCCTCATCACCGTTCTCGGATACAATCTCCTGGGCGAAGGCATCCGCGATGCGCTCGATCCGAGGCAGCGAGAATAGCCCCCACGTTGTGCACCGAGCTAGTGAGGAATCATCCACAAATGAAAAAACACTGATTTCGCTCATTGCCATCAAACTGTTTTGCTTGGCACCGTTTGGTCAAAACAATTGGCAATCGGATGTATTCGAGCTAAATTAAGCATGCTCTAGACAAAATAAGCAAGAAACTATTCAAGCCTATCTGACCGTGGGAGGAAAAGAAGGAGAAGCAGAAGAAAATACATTTCATTTTTTTTAGCGCTTGGCCTGTTTGCGCTAATCCAGGTCGGCTGTTCTAAATCCCCGACACTTTCTGAGGCGCCGTCGGACGAAGAAGCCTTCACTGCTATTAAAGCATTTATCCAGACAACTCCTATTACCGCACTCTCGCCGATTCAAATTCTGGAAAAAGGAAAACGCGGGCAAAATGGCGCTTGGCCGTTTAAAGTCAAATTTACGGCTTCGAGTTTTATTGATTATACAAAACGAGAGGAGTTCGTTAAAGAAGCGACGTATGACATCTCCCGGTCTCAAGATAAAATAGGAAAATCTATTTGGGTTGCGGCAGAGGAGAAATAATCCTTAGAGCTACAACGTGTCAAATGCAGAACCACCAGGGGGCAAAGAATTATCATACCCCTTTTTTTTATTCAACAGGACGGTCAGAACACGACAGAAAGCCATCTCACGAATTTCTCATTCTGTCCGGCCGCTCACTTTGTCACGCTGGTCAGCTTTGCCGTTCGATGAGAGGGCTTCCCAGCCATGGTTGCGCCTGGGCACTGTCACTGCCGCCTTTTTACTTCGCCGCGGCCTTATGCTGTTTAGCTACTTTTTTCTTGTTCAACCGGTACCTGTCAATGGCCTTCTCATGAGAACCAAAATCCTTTGAGAAAAAATGGCTGCCGTCTCCCTGTGCTACAAAGAAAAGATAATCCGCATTGCCGGGATAAAGCGTGGCCAGGATCGAGCCCTCACCCGGGTTTGCGATCGGGCCCGGTGGAAGTCCTTTGTGTAAATAGGTATTGTACAATGACTTTCGCTTGAGGTCCTGTGAAGTTACCTTCGTAATCCACGCCTTGGTGCCGTAAACCGCCGTCGGATCGGCCTGGAGTTTCATGCCTTGCTTCAGCCGATTAAAATAGACCGCGGCAATAAGCTTGCGCTCCGATGGCACCTTGGCCTCTTTTTCCACGATCGATGCAAGGGTGATGATTTGGTGCTCGGTGAAGCCCAGTTCCTTTGCCCGGCTCCGATAACTGTCGCTGAAAAACGCTTTGTAGCGCTGGACCATCTTCTTCGGAATATCTTCCAGCTTGATGCCCTTCGGCAGGAAATAGGTGTCCGGGAACAGATACCCTTCGAGCGTATCGGCCTCGATACCGAGCGAATGCACGTATTCCTTGTTCTTCACCAGCTTGATGAATTCCTGCGGATCGGAGACGAGCGGCGTGCCGGAGAGCGTCCAACCGATCTGATAGAGGTTATACCCTTCCGGGATCACGACTTCGTACTCTATGATCCTGCCCTTGCGCAGGGCGCCAAGCACCTCCCACAGGCTCATATTCGTGCTCAATCCGTAATACCCTACCCGCACCTTGCGGCTGATGCCTTCGAGCCTGCCGATGATCTCAAAGTAGCCCCGGTAACGGATGATGCCCTCTTTCCGGAGCGTCGCCGCGATCGTCTTGAAACTCATGCCGTCGGTTACCTGGACCTCCTTCCAGACCTTTTCATTCGACGGAGGCACGAACAAGGCAAGATAGAAGTGGATGATGACGGTCAGCGCCGCAGTGGCGGCGAGGAACGACAGCCAGGGATTCTTTTTGATCCATTTCCACGTTAGTCCCCCCAGACCTCGTTGTGACTGTTTTGCTTCTTGCTGCCCCATAACTAGCGACCTCAATCTGTTTATCGTATTTACGATCTCATCATAGCTGCCCGGACCGCAGTATCCCGATCAGGATCCACATGCCCAAAAGAGCTGCAATAACATAACCTATCAGGCCGAATATTGGCAAGCCAAAAAGCAGGGGGCCCTGGCCCGAGTGTATGATGATGGACGACGCCACGATGATGGCCGCGGTAATGACGCTGAAGGACAGCCGGTTGCTCGACCTGTCTATGTCCCTGATCAGATGATGGAGTTCCTCATGATGGACATTGATCCGAATGTCGCCCTGGGTCACTTTCCTGAACGTCGCCTTGATCTGTCGCGGCAAAAGCGCGAAGGCGTCGACAAATTCCGCCATGTTTTTTTTCATGTTTTGAGCGGCCCTGAACGGGTTCCGCCTGCGGCGCACGAGTTCCGCCACATAGGGTCGCGCCGCCTCGAAATAATTGAAGTCGGGATCAAGCTGTTTCAGGATGCCTTCGAGGGTAATGAGCGATTTATCCATAAGGTACAGATTGGAGGGCAGCTTGAGACGGTGGCGCAGCAGGATATTGGTTACCCGGTCGATATAGGCGCCGAAATCTATCTGTTTCACCTGCATCACGTAGTAAGGCTCGAGGAGTTCAGCCAGGTCCTCCTTCATTTCCCGCTGAAACTGCTCGATATCGACGGACGTGTCGGACAAAAAGCCCAGGTCCACATACTGCCGGACGAGCGAATCGTAATCATGGTTCGCCAGGGCGAGAAAAATGGACGCAAAATGCTCCATGTTCTCTTCGGTGACGCGCCCCATAATCCCGAAGTCGACGAGACCGAGCCTGCCGTCGACGAGCACGAAGATGTTCCCCGGGTGCGGATCGGCATGAAAGAAACCGTCCTGCAGCACCATCTTGAAAAATGCAGCGCCCCCTTTGCGGGCGATTTCCTTGCGGCTGTACCCTTCGCGGTCGAGACGCTCATACTCATCGATCCGGATCCCCTCGATCTTCTCAAGGACGAGCACCCGTTTACTCGATAGATCGGTGTATATCCGCGGAACATACAGGACGCTGCTGTGATGAAAATTTTTGCGGAGTTGGACGGCGTTGGATGCCTCGATAAAAAAATCGAGCTCCCGCTTGATGGTTCGGGCGAATTCGTCAACCATGCCCGGAACGTCGTAGGGGGCCATCTCGGGGATCTGCGCTTCGATGAGGTCGGCAAGCCACCTCATGATGCTGATGTCCCGTTCGATCGTGTGGACAATGTGCGGACGCTGAACCTTGACCATCACTTCACTGTTGTCATGAAGCGTGGCGCGGTGCACCTGGGCGATTGACGCGGCCGCCACCGGGATGTCGTCAAAAGACGCGAACAACGAACCGATCGGCGCCTTAAGGTCCTCTTCGATGATTTTTTTCGCTTCTTCAGAGGGGAACGGAGCAACGGAGTCGGTTAATTTGAGAAATTCACGGGAATAATCGATGGGCAGCATGTCCGGCCGGCATGCCAAAACCTGCCCCAATTTGATGAAAGTCGGCCCCAAATCCTCGAACATCAACCGCAGGCGCTCCGGCGCGCTTATCCGGTGAGCGAGCAAGGGAGGCTTTTTAAACGTGACAATACGTCTGCCCAGTGAAAAGAACCGTTGCAGGCCAAGCTGTTCCACGAGGTGGCCGAACCCGTGGCGGGACGCGACTGCAATGATTCTCCCGATCCGCGGAAGGTCACGGAAATGTCTTTTCCTGAAACCGAAAAAAGGCATTTGCGCTTAGGGGCCGGGAGTTAATCCCCGCCCTTTCCGTTGCCACCCTCAATTTTTGAAAGTCGTGCGGACAGACCCTGTACTTTCTTCTCCAGACTTGCAAGGTCGTCGCGGGTCGGGATATTCAGTTTTTCAAATGCGGCGGCTATGGCGTCCTTGACCTTATGGTCCATGTCCTTGGTGCTCTCCTCGGCCTTGGAGACCCACTCCTTGACCAGCGTAGCGCCTTCGTTCTTGGAAAGCTCTCCTGCCTTCACCAGTTCATCAACAAACTCCCTTGCTTTCTCCTGCGCTCCCAGCCCTGCCAACATCGCTTTTTTAATGACCTCAGCAACCGTCATAACAGCCTCCTTTTTCAGATGGTGTCTGCCGCACTTGTCTCTCTCATGCTTCCTTAATTATAGCATACAACTCATCGAGAGCGGCGTCCAGTTTCGCCGGGTCCTTTCCACCGGTCTGGGCCAAATCGGGTTTGCCGCCTCCCGTGCCGCCCAGAATAGGGGCCATTTGCTTGATAATCTGCCCTGCGTGGAACCTGGTGGTCAGGTCCTTCGTCACCATTACAATAAGGCTCACCTTATCATCCTTTGCCGATCCCAAGGCAAGAATTCCGCTTCCCAGCTTGTCGCGGAGCTTGTCGCCGAAATCACGCAGGTCTTTCTGCTCCATATTGTCCACGCGCTTGACCAGGACCTTGACGCCCTTAACCTCCTTCACCTCGGACATCACATCCCCGGCCTGAGACGACTGAAGTTTGTGCTTATAGTGATCGATTTCCTTCTCCAGACTCCGTACCTGCGCCACCAGTTTCTCCACACGCGGAACCACGTCGAGATCGGCGGTCTTGAGCAGCTGCGCAATCTCGCGAAGGTCCTGCTCCTCTCGTTTATACAACTGATAAGCACGGCGGCCGGCCACGGCCTCGATCCTCCGAACACCCGCGGCAACACCGGCCTCGGAAATGATTTTGAACGAACCGATGTCTCCGCTTGCGCTGGTGTGCGTTCCGCCGCACAGCTCCTTGCTTACTTCCTTCACCGTGACCACGCGCACCTTATCGCCGTATTTCTCGTCAAAAAGAGCCATGGCGCCGGAGGCAACCGCCTGGTCGATGTCCATTACCACGGTCTCGACAGGATGATTTTCGATGATCCGTTCGTTCACGATCTCCTCGATCCGTTCCCGTTCACGGTCCGTGAGGGCCGTATAATGCGTAAAATCGAAGCGCAGGCGCTCGGGAGAGACAAGCGATCCCGCTTGTTTCACGTGCTCTCCCAGGACCGACCGGAGTGTTGCATGCAGGATGTGCGTTACCGTATGGTGACGAGCGGTGTCCGCGCGGTCGTCGGCCTCCACCTTCGCGAGCACGGCGTCGCCCGTTTTAAACGTCCCTTTTTTCACTTTGCCCTTGTGTACGATCAGGTTCTCAACAGGCTTGATCGTGTCCGTGACTTCGAACTTGGCGGCCTCGCCCAGGAGCTCTCCCTTGTCACCGACCTGTCCGCCCGAGGCCGCATAAAAAGGCGTCTGGTCGAGGATAATCTCCACCTCGTCCCCGGCGTGTGCTTCGGCAACCGTCCTGTCGCCTTTGATGATCGCAGCAACCGTGCCCGTGCCTTCAATCGTGTCGTAGCCAATAAATACCTGCTTCGCAACGCTTGCCGACAATTCCTTGTAAACCGGCTTAACTTTTTGCTCTCCCGAGCCCGCCCAGGAGGCCCGTGCCTTCTCCCGCTGTTCCTGCATTGCGCGGCGGTAGCCGTCCTCATCAAGCTCAAGGTGCAGGTCCCTGGCCATGTCGGCAACAAGGTCGAGCGGGAACCCGAAGGTGTCATAGAGCTTGAACAGCACGTCCCCGGGGATGGCCGTTGCGCCGCTCGCCTTCAGCCTTTCCGCGGTATCGTTCAGAAGCGCCAGGCCGGACTCGAGGGTCGTAGCAAAACGTTCTTCTTCGTTCAGCACCACTTTCGCCACATGCTCGCGGCTGTCCACGAGTTCGGGATAGGCTTCTCGCATTTCGTCCACAACGGCGCCGGTCAGTTTATACAGGATCGGCTTGTTAATCCCGATCAGCCTGGCATACCGGCTTGCGCGCCGGATGATCCTGCGAAGCACGTATCCCCTTCCTTCGTTTGACGGGAGCACTCCGTCGGAAATAAGGAAGGTCATGGCGCGCAGATGGTCGGCAATCACCTGGTAGGAAATATCGGACTGCTCGTCCTTGTGATAGGGGACCCCAGCCAGTGCGGCTATGTGTTTGATGATCGACTGGAACAGATCGGTCTCGAAATTGGTCCGCACCTTCTGTACGACCGAAGCAAGGCGTTCGAGCCCCATGCCCGTGTCGATGCTGGGCTTCGG
>JAJXTW010000069.1 GCA_021783455.1 Nitrospirota bacterium
GTCGCGCTTTCGGATTACGAGGTGGTTCACTAGAAACTCTGTCGGCGCAAATCGCCGACTTGTAACAAGTATGTACGTCCTAAGACCCTCTTCGTTTTGCCGGAAAGACCGCAGGCTTTCCCCTTGACCATGGCAATATCCGTTCATCAGCGCCCTCCAAAAAACATTTTGCAAAAAAACCATCTCTGTGATAAAGTAAACAATTAAACTTACTGAAATTACGGCAGATTTTCTGAACTGTTTTTAAATTGATGCCCTTTGTGCAGCATGATCCGAGTAAAGTTGCTGCTGTTGCGCGCGGACAGTGAGCATGAATATGCTTTTTCCGTTCCGCGATGATTTGTGTATTGGCCGGGATGAAAAGGGAGGATCGGTTATGGAACCCATCATGTGTCCCTTTTGCGGCGGGACCAACCTGTTTCAGGAAGACGATTACAGTCTTGAACTCGACTATGAATACTGGACCATACATCACTGGGAGTGCCTGGACTGCGCGCAGTCCTTCGACAAGATCGAAATTCTGCCGGCGCCCAACTCGTTCGAGACCATAAATAATAATGAAAGCACTATTCACTGACGAGGAACGAGAGATTAATGCAGAGGACCGGCCGACCGCGGCGGTGATCGACCTCGGCGCGCTCGAACACAATTTTAAAGAAGTGATACGCCGCGCCGAGGGGCGAAAGATCCTGGCTGTGGTCAAGGCGGGTGCTTACGGCCACGGCGCAGTGCGGGTTTCCGGCCGTCTCCTTAAACTCGGCGCGGAAATGCTCGGCGTTGCGCTTGTTGAAGAAGGGCGGGAACTTCGCGAGGCCGGCATTGACGCCCCAATCCTCGTAATGGGCGCCTTGTTTCCGGAACAGGTTCAGTCGGTTATAGAGCTGAAACTCACGCCGGTGCTCTATCACATGGCTGTCGCCCAGGCGCTGTCGAGGGCCGCAGGAAAGCTGCAGACGAAGGTGTCCGTTCACGTAAAAATCGACACGGGCATGGGCAGGATCGGCATTGCGCCCGAAGAAGCTCCGGATTTTATCGCTGCCCTTCGCCGGCTTCCCGGTATTGACGTGCAGGGCCTCATGACGCACTTTGCGGACGCCGACCTCCGTGATAAAAAGTTTGCATCGAAACAGCTTGACCGTTTTGAGGCGCTCGTCAGGGAACTCGATGCGCGGGGCATCAGCATCCCTGTCCGTCATGCCGCGAACAGCGCGTCAATTCTTGATTACCAACGGGCGCTCTTCACCATGGTCAGGCCGGGACTGATGCTCTATGGCTATAATCCGCTCGAAACGGGGGGCAGCGTTGACCTCGAACCGGTCTTGTCCCTGGTGACCCGGATCGCCTTTCTGAAAAGCGTATCCGCCGGCATCCCCATCAGCTATGGCCGGACCTTTGTGACCAGGCGGGAAAGCCGGATCGCCACACTGCCGATCGGCTACGCGGACGGATACAGCCGCGGCCTGTCGAATTCGGGCGAGGCCCTCGTGCGCGGCGTCCGGGTCCCGGTGGTTGGCCGCGTGTGCATGGATATGTGCATGATCGACGTGACCGGCGTCCCCGAAGTCAGTGAAGAGGACGCTGTTGTGCTGATCGGCAGTCAGGGTAAAGAGCGGATCACGGCCGATGCTATCGCCGTAAAGACGGGAACAATCGCATACGAGGTGCTCTGTGGCATCAGCAGCCGGGTCCCGAGGATTTATCAATAACGTGCTGGAAACAGTGGGGCGGAGGACGTCATCCGTTTTTGTCGAGATCGGAGCCGTGCTCATCTTTCTGGGGCAGACGCTGCGCTGGACCGTGAGCCCGCCTTTCTACTGGAAAAGCGCCCTGAAACAGATGGAGATGATCGGCGTCGACTCGGTACCGGTGGTGCTCACGACGGCGCTCTCCACAGGCATGGTGCTTGCGCTTCAGAGCTATACGGGCTTCAAGCGGTTCGGCGCGGAAACGCTTATCGGTACCGTTGTTTCGCTCTCCATGACCAGGGAACTGGGACCGGTGCTGACAGGCCTCATGGTCGCGGGCAGGGCGGGGGCGTCCATGGCGGCGGAACTCGGCACGATGCGCGTGACCGAGCAGATCGACGCGCTCTCAACGCTTGCAACGAACCCCATGAAATACCTCGTCGTGCCCCGGTTTGTGGCAAGCACGGTGATGATGTTTTTCCTTACGGTGCTTGGCATGATCACCGGCATTGCCGGCGGGTATTTCGTCGGGGTGAAGGTCCTCGGGACGAACCCGGTCACGTACATCGATAACAGCATCAACTACACCGAAGTCAAAGACATCTGGTACGGACTTATCAAGGCGCTGGTGTTCGGCGCCGTGATCGGGCTTATCGGCTGTTACAAGGGGTTCAATACCGAAGGCGGCGCGGAAGGCGTGGGCAAGGCAACGACGGGCGCCGTGGTGGTTTCGTGCATGCTCATCCTGATCCTGGATTATTTCATTTCCGCGCTGTTATGGTGATGCCGTGGCGATGATCGAGGTCATTGACGTGCATAAGAGCTTCGGCGAGCTCCAGGTGCTCCGGGGTGTGAACCTCTCTGTGGAAAAGGGCGAGAGCATGACGGTGATCGGCGGCAGCGGCAGCGGCAAGAGCGTTCTGCTGAAGCATATCATCGGCCTCCTGTTTCCGGACAAGGGAAGGGTGATCGTCGACGGCCAGAGTTTGAACGACCTCGACGAGTACGGACTCAATGAGTTGCGCAAGAAGTTCGGCATGCTGTTTCAGATGGCGGCGCTGTTCGATTCGCTGACGGTCTGGGAGAACGTGGGGTTCTCGCTCAAGCAGCATACGAACCTGTCTGACAAGGAAATCCGGAAGATTGCGACGGAGAAACTCGCCCTGGTGGGTTTGAAGGACGTTGAGGACAAAATGCCGGCCGAACTTTCGGGCGGGATGAAAAAGAGGGTGGGGCTCGCGCGTGCGATTTGCATGGACGCGGCCATTATTCTCTATGACGAACCCACGACGGGTTTGGACCCGATCGCGGCCGATGCAATTAACGATCTAATCGTTGACCTGAGGAAAAAGCTTGGCGTCACGTCCGTGACCATTACGCACGATATGCACAGCGCCTACAAGATATCGGACCGGATCGCCATGCTGTACAAAGGTGAAATCCTGGAAATCGGGACTCCCGATCAGATCAGGAATACGATGAATCCCATCGTTCACCAATTCATCACCGGAAGCGCGGTGGGCCCGATAACGGCGGAGTGATTCAATTGGGGATTGCGAACTGGAAACCGTGAAACCCCCGGCCGGTCGTTTGATGGAATTTGTTCCGCTGTCCGACCTGCACCGAGCAGTTACGAGTGCAAACGGGAGAGCAGGGTGCTTCCGAAATCCGGAATGAAGACGGAGTTATCATGGCGAAACTGAGTGCAGAAGCAAAGGTTGGCTTGCTGGTCATCGCCGGCGCGGCGGTCCTGCTGTACATGACCTTTGCCGTCGGAAAGTACCATTTTGGCGAGCCAAAGGGATACGTGCTGCAGGCGACATTTGACTCCGTGGCCGGACTTGATGCACAGGCCTCCGTACGGATGGCCGGTGTCAAAATCGGCTCCGTTGAGCGGGTGGAACTCGATGATAGTCGGGCGCTGGTGACTATGAGGATCAACGAAGGTGTGCATATCCTTCGCGGAACCGAAGCCAGTATCAAGACGCTGGGCCTCCTGGGAGAAAAATACGTGGAATTCGTTCCTGTAGGGACCGGCAAGCCCCAGCAGGTCTCGGCCGAGGGCTCGCCCTATTACAGCGCGGGCGAAAAGGTACAAAAAACCGTATCGCCGAGCGATGTGGACAAACTCATCAATCAGTTCTCAGGTATTTCCGACGACGTGAAGCAGATCACGGCGTCGCTTCGACAGGTCCTCGGGACCCAGCAGGGAGAACAGTCCATGGAGGACATGCTCCACGATCTGCGCGAGACCACGGCGAACATCAAGGAATTTTCCCAGACGCTCCGGAGCGACGGCAGCGAACTGGTCATGCGGCTGAACGAACTCGTTGCCAGCCTCAACGGGGTCGTGGGCGACAACCGCGACAACCTCAAGGTGACCATGGAGAACGTCAGGGAAGCATCGAAAAGCGCTGAACTTGCCCTGGCCTCCATCGAGAACGCGGCGCAGAAGATCGACCGGGGAGAAGGCACAATCGGCAAACTGGTCAATAACGACAGCATGTACAATAATATCGACAGTGCGGCCAAAGGGCTTACCGACTACGTCTCGCGGGTCGATCGCATGAAGACGATAGTCGGGTTCCGGAGCGAGTACATGTTCCCGGAGTCCAAGAGTTACGCGACCCTGGAACTTAAGCCCCGGCCGGACACCTATTATATCCTCGAACTCACCTCCGATCCTTTCGGGAACTATACGCGGACCGAACAGACAGCGACGCCTCCGGGCGGGACCGTGGTGACCGAGACCTATGAAAATAAATTCAAGTTCAGCGTGGAATTTGCAAAGCGGTACGGGAATCTCGCCATGCGCCTTGGGCTTATAGAATCTACGGGAGGCATCGGGGCTGACTACTACGCCTTTGATGACCGGCTTAAATTCAGCCTGGATTCCTGGAACTACAACAGCAATGAGCCCGGCAACGAAAATACCCACGTAAAAGCCACGGCAAGCTACAGTCTGAACAAGGTGCTTTACGTGAACGCCGGTTACGACAACTTCCTGAACGCTCAGCGAAAGGCGTCCTTTGTTGGCGTCGGCCTGCGGTTCGATGATGAGGACCTGAAGTACATCATGGGGAGCGTGCCGATACCGAAGTAGTAAAGCGGCTCATGGCTCGCAGTTCGTAGCACCACGGTGCATTATCAGGGCTCTCAGCGACATGAGAAGTTGACATTTCCCGGACAGTTACTTAGAATGACGTTGAGGAGCGGAATGTGAATAAACTGATTACCAAGGCCGTCTTTCCCGCAGCAGGCCTGGGCACCCGTTTCTTGCCTGCAACCAAGGCCTCTCCCAAGGAAATGATGCCGCTCGTTGACAAGCCGCTTATTCAGTACGTCGTTGAAGAGGCCGTCTCGTCCGGCATCGACCAGATCGTGTTGATTACCGGCCGGGGTAAACGGGCCATCGAGGACCATTTCGACGTTGCCTTCGAACTGGAAGAAGACCTCAAGGCCAAAGGCAAACATAAGTTGCTGTCTGAAGTGCAGCGCATAGCAAACCTGGTAACCTTTTGCTATATCCGTCAGAAACAGGCGCTCGGCCTCGGCCACGCGGTACTGACGGCGAAGCGCATTGTGGGTGATGAGGCTTTTGCCGTGCTCCTTGGCGACGATATTATCGATGCCGAGGTCCCGGCGCTCAAACAAATGATGGACGTCTACAAACGATACCCGTCCACAATCCTGGCCATTCAGAAGGTCCCGAAATCACAGACACAGCACTACGGCATTATCGACGGGAAAAGGATAGAGGATGGCATTTACCTCGTGAAAGATCTCGTGGAAAAGCCGTCTCCCCATGAAGCGCCCTCGAACCTGGCGATCATCGGCCGTTACATTCTGACGCCTGAGATTTTCAGTTCCCTCGAGAATACCAAGCCGGGGAAGGGCGGAGAGATCCAACTTACCGACGGGCTCCGGCTCCTGATGAATAAACAACCGATCTACGCCTATGAATTTCGCGGAAAACGACACGACGCAGGCGACAAACTCGGTTTTCTCAAGGCCACAGTGGAGTTTGGATTGAAGAACAAGGAGTTTGGCGAAGAGTTCAGAAGTTATTTGAAGAAGTTGAAATTATAAATGATAATGGTGGCGGTCGTTATTATCAGCAAGGGACGCATCTGACATGAGGAGGCCAGTTTGGCAAAGACCGAGACAAAAAACATAGACTTGCAGCAATCGATCGAGATACCCAAGAAAATACCCTTGCTTCCGATCCGGGACATTGTGGTTTTCCCCTACATGGTACTGCCGCTGTTTGTTGGCAGGGAGATGTCCATCAAGGCGATCGAGGTCGCACTCGAGGGCAACCGGATGATCTTCTTGACTTCACAGAAGGACATCAATGTGGAAAACCCGTCTCCGTCCGACCTCTATACGGTCGGTACGGTAGGCGTGATCATGCGGATGCTGAAACTGCCCGACGGCCGCATCAAGATCCTCGTCCAGGGGGTGGCCCGGGCCAAGACGGTCAAGTTCCTCCAAAAAGAGCCATTCTACCAGGTGGAGATCAAAACCTATCCGGACGTCGCAACTGCGATCAATCTCGAAACCGAAGCGCTCATGCGGAACGTGAAGGAACAGATCGAGAAGCTCGTGTCCTTCGGCAAGGTCATCCTGCCGGACATCATGGTGGTCATCGAGAACGTGGATGATCCGGGCAAGCTGGCTGATCTGGCGGTGGCGAACATGGGCCTCAAGGTCGAGCAGGCGCAGGAGATCCTTGAAATCGCCGATCCGGTTGCCCGGATCAAACGGATCAACGAGGCGCTTGGGAAGGAGATCGAGCTGCTGTCCATGCAGCAGAAGATCCAGGCCGATGTGCGGGGCGAGATCGACAAGACGCAGCGGGAGTATTTTCTCCGCGAGCAGCTCAAGGCGATCCAGCGGGAGCTCGGCGAGACCGACGACCGTTCCGAGGATATGCGCGAGCTTCGCGACAAAATCAAGGAAGCAAAGATGCCGGAGAAGGCCGCCAAAGAGGCCGAGAAGCAGCTTCGCAGGCTCGAACGCATGCATCCCGATGCGGCCGAGGCATCCATGACGCGGACATTCATAGAATGGCTGGCGGAGCTGCCCTGGAGCAAGGCTACCAAGGACAACCTCGATCTGAAGGCGGCGCATAAGATCCTCGAGGAAGATCACTATGATCTCGAAAAGGTGAAAGAACGGATTCTCGAATATCTGGCCGTACGCAAGCTCAAAGAGAAGATGAAGGGTCCGATCCTGTGTTTTGTCGGACCGCCTGGAGTGGGCAAAACATCGCTCGGCAAGTCCATTGCCCGGTCTCTCGGCCGCGAGTTTGTACGCATCTCGCTCGGCGGCGTCCGGGATGAGGCGGAGATCCGCGGTCACCGAAGGACCTACGTGGGCGCGCTTCCCGGGAGGATTATCCAGGGCATTAAGACCGCGGGCTACAACAACCCCGTGTTCATGCTGGACGAAATCGACAAAATCGGGGCTGATTTCCGGGGTGATCCCTCCGCGGCCCTGCTTGAAGTGCTCGATCCTGAGCAGAACAATTCGTTCAGCGATCATTATATCGGTCTGCCCTTTGACCTGTCCCGGGTGATGTTCATTACCACGGCAAACATGACCGATCCCATCCCGGGTCCGCTGAAAGACCGGATGGAGATTATTCGCCTCTCAGGTTATACGGAACAGGAAAAGCTCGGCATCGCGAAAAGCTATCTGGTCCCCCGTCAGCTGACGGAGCATGGCATTACTGAAAAGAACATCAGCATCCCGGACAAGCCGCTCCTTCAGGTCATTGCCCAGTACACGCGCGAAGCCGGCGTCAGGAACCTTGAGCGCGAGATCGCCCATCTCTGCAGAAAAGTAGCGAGGAAGATCGCCGAGGGCGCTACCGGAATGTTCACGATCACGTCCGCAAATTTGCATACCTATCTCGGCGTACCGAAGTTTATGCCCGAGGTAGAACGCGAACAGGACGAGATCGGCGTAGTGACTGGTCTGGCCTGGACCGAGACGGGCGGAGACATCCTGTATATAGAAGCGACCACGATGCGCGGGAAAGGCGCGCTGACGCTCACCGGGCATCTCGGGGACGTCATGAAAGAATCGGCCCATGCGGCTCTTACCTATGTGCGCTCCCGGGCGGAGAAGCTTGGCATCCCCCCCGATGTGTTCGGTAAAACCGATGTCCATATCCACGTTCCTGCGGGCGCTATCCCGAAAGACGGGCCGTCAGCCGGCGTGACCATGGCGACTGCGCTGGCATCGGTTTTCACGAATGCCCCGGTCAGGAGAGACATTGCCATGACCGGCGAAGTGACGCTCCGCGGACGGGTCATGCCTATCGGCGGGCTGAAAGAAAAAACGCTTGCTGCCCGCAGGGCCGGGATCAATACCATCATCCTTCCGAAGGAGAACGAAAAGGACCTGGACGATATCCCGAAGAACGTCAGGCAGAACATGAAGTTTATCTTTGCCGAAACAATGGATGAAGTCATTGCCAATGCGCTTCGCAAAAAACTGCCGCGACGCATTGCGCATAAACGGCTGCCCGGCAGATCGCGGGCCACGCATTGATCGGCAGGGATGATTGCATAAGCTATCAGAATTATCGATGAAACTGTCCTCGTTGGGAGAATTCGGGCTGATTGATTCCATACGGAAGATGACTGCGCAACAGTCGCCTTCCGTGTTGATCGGCATAGGAGACGATGCCGCGGCGTTAAAGCTCTCATCTTCGTCACTCCTGCTTGCTACCACCGATATGCTGCTGGAGGGTGTTCACTTTAATCTCTCCTACACGGATTTTTATTCCCTCGGGTGGAAATCGGCTGCAGTGAATCTCAGTGACATTGCTGCAATGGGGGGCGTTCCCCGGTTCTGCCTGATTTCGCTCGGCATCCCATCCTCCGTTTCGGTAGAACAAGTGAAGGATTTTTATCGCGGATTCAGGGCTGTTCTGCGCGCTCACCGGACAGTCCTGGTCGGCGGCGATACCTGCTCGTCACGAAAAGGCTTTGTTATAAACATCGTTGTGCTTGGCGAGTCCGAGAAAGCGAAACTAGTAACGCGGGCAGGCGCAAAGGCGGGCGACCGCATATTCGTCACCGGGACCCTGGGTGACTCTGCGGCAGGACTGGATTTGCTCAGGGCAGCCACAGGACGCAAAAGGCAGGAAGCATGGAGAAGGAAACTGATTCAGAAACATCTGCGTCCAGTACCCAGAGTAGCATGGGGCAGAATAATAGCAATTGCCAAGTGTGCCCATGCCATGATCGACATCAGCGACGGGCTTTCATCGGACCTTGCCCACATTTGTGATGAAAGCGGAGTCGGAGCCCGTATTATCGCCGAGGATATTCCCTTTTCCCGGTCGCTGTTGGCGGCATCTGACAAACTGGGGAAGAGCCCCCTGTACTACGCTTTGTCGGGAGGAGAGGATTACGAGCTTCTCTTCGCGGCGCCGCCTGCGAAGGCAAAAAAACTACGCTCCTTTGACATTACGGTTACCGAAATAGGCGTTATCACCGGAGAACGCAGACTCCTTCTTTCCTGTGAGGGCAAGACAAAGCCGTTCCGGCCGACGGGATATAATCACTTCAAAAAATCCGGCGGATGATCAAGCACGCAGCCGGCCTTCCCGGTTCATGATCATGGCGATACTATGACACGATATATTCGAGAACGCATACGAAATCTGATGAAGCTCGACGACCCGCCGCACAAGCTTGCACTGGCTTTCGCACTCGGCGTATTTGTCGCATTTTCTCCGACCATCGGAATGCATATCGTCAGCTGCTTTCTTCTTGCGTGGATATTCCGCGTCAGCAAGGTTGTTGTTCTGAGCGCGTCGTTCATTAACAACCCCTGGACGGTCGTTCCTTTGTACGGTTTTTGCATCTGGTTCGGCATCAAAATTACGGGAGCCGATGCTCCCGTGCCGCATATCGCCTGGAACGAGCTTACGCTCAGGACGGTATACTTTGTTTTAAAACCCTATCTCTGGTCTTTTATTGTGGGAACGCTGGTGCTCGGCACTGCCGCGGCCGTTGTATCGTATTTTGCCTTTTACTGGGCAGTGCGGCGGTATCGAAGAAGAGAAAAGAACCAGGCCGGAATCTAAACGTTTGATCGGCTGCTCAGATTCAGCGCCCAAGGAGTAATGTAATTGACGCACCCGATCGTAAGCGTCGTTATTGTAAACTGGAACGGCAGGCATCTTCTGGCGGAATGCCTCGACTCGCTGGTTGACCAGCGGAGCATCAGGGATGTTGAAATTATCCTGGTGGATAACGGTTCGCGGGACGGATCAGCGGAGTTCGTCCAGGGGCATTACCAAAATGTAAAAGTGATCAGTTTGCCCGAAAATATCGGTTTTGCCGGAGGCAATAACGCAGGCATTCGGATTGCTGCGGGCAAGTACATAGCTCTCCTCAATAATGATACGAAAGCTGATGCTCTCTGGCTGTCCAGTCTGGTGACAACGGCGGAAGCTGACCCGAGAACGGTCGGCATGTGGGCCGGGAAAATACTGTCCTACGACCGGCCCGGCATTATTGACAATGTGGGGCTTCTCCTGTACCCCGATGGCTTGGGACGGGGGAAAGGGCGGTTGGAAAAAGACGAAGGACAGTACGATGCCCCCGGCGAGGCGCTGTTCCCGAGCGGATGTGCGGCGCTCTATAGGAAAGCGATGCTGGACGAGATCGGGTTGTTCGATGAAGAGTTTTTTGCCTATGCCGATGATGTCGATGTCGGTCTTCGGGCGAGGCTGGCTGGCTGGGAATGCCGCTATGTTCCAACGGCAAAAGTTTTTCACAAATACTCGTCATCGTCCTCAGCCTATTCGCCGCTCAAGGCTTTCCTGGTCGAGCGAAACAGAACATGGGTGCTGCTGAAATATTATCCGCTGGAACTGATCCTGCTCAGCCCCGTCTTTACGCTGCTGCGGCTTTTGGCCTATATGCTCGGCGCGATTACGGGCAAAGGCGCCAGCGGCAAATTTTCTGAACAGCATTCGGTGTTGCGCGCGATGTTTGTATTGCTCCGGGCCTGGGGAGCGGCGCTCAAAACGCTTCCTGCTGTTCTCCTGCGGCGCAGAGATATTTCTCCCTTGCACCGGCTCGGCCGATTTGCAATCTACCGGCTTTTCTGCACCTACCGGCTGTCTGTCCGTGAGGTCGGTCTGAAAGAGTGACGTTGAATGAAGATACTGATCATCGTGCCTGCTTTTAACGAAGAGGCAAGTCTGCCGGGGGTACTTCGGGACCTGCGTGAGCAGATGCCGTCGGCTGATGTGCTTGTGGTGAACGACGGCTCTGTAGATTCCACCTCCAGAACAGCACGGGACAGGGGAGTGAAGGTCGTGGATCTGCCGTTCAATCTCGGTATCGGCGGGGCAGTGCAAACGGGCTATTTATACGCGGCTCATCAGGGGTACGACGTTGCTGTGCAGTTTGACGGTGACGGCCAGCATCTGGGAACAGAGATTGAAAAGCTCCTGAAGCCGCTGGAAGAAGGAGTTGCCGAAATCGTGATCGGCTCCCGCTTCCTGGTTCCCGGGGCTTATAAAGCGCCGCTCTTTCGGACCGTCGGCATCTGGATTTTTTCGGTTGTCCTTTCCCGCATTCTGTCAACAGCGGTGACGGACAGCACTTCGGGCTTCCGTGCTGCGAATCGGAAAGCTATAGAATTTTTCGCAAGGATGTACCCCGATGATTACCCTGAGGTCGAGGCCCTTGTCCTGGCACATAAGGCAGAACTCCGGATGACCGAGGTGCCCGTTGCCATGCGAGAACGCACCGGAGGAAAATCGTCGATTACTCCGGTCCGCTCAGTATACTATATGACGAAAGTATTGATGGCTATTTTTATCGATCTGCTGAAAAAAGTGAGGTAGCCCATGGACCTGTTGAAGATTCTGGCCATTATCGGCAGCGGCGCGCTCCTGGTTGTGGTGATCGAACTTATCCGCAGAGGGAGGCTTAAGGAACGCTATTCTCTCCTGTGGCTCCTTGCCGGAGCGGTCCTCCTGGTGCTGTCATCTTCGCGGGGTATTTTGGAATATGTATCGCGCATGGTGGGCATATTTTATCCGCCATCCTTTCTCTTTTTGATAGCCTTTCTTTTTCTTCTGCTCATCACCTTGCATTTTTCCGTGGTTCTATCCAGCTTGAGTGAGAGAAGTAAAAAACTCGCTCAGGAACTTGCTCTTGTACGAGAGGAACTGAGAAATATAAAAAAAACGGGACTGGACAACGGGAAATGACAGGAGGGGAAGGAAAATAGTCTTTACTTTGCCCCCTTTCCGTGTTACATTTTTCAGGTTGTTGAATCAAGTGCGTTGAGGAGGAATAGTGGCAGTTATGCAGGAACAAATCATCAGGCTGTTTGCCAGCAAGCGGTTTAATCTGTTTGCTTTTATTTTGATCGCGGCGCTGATTCTGGTTGCCTATTCGAATACCTTTCACTCGGCATTTCACTTCGACGACGACCCGTCGATTGTGCAAAATCAGGGAATCAGATACCCGACCATGGATGGTTTCCTGAGCCAGTTCTCCGGGACCAGGCCCATCGTAAACGTATCTCTCTGGATCAATTATCAGTTAAGCGGTCTCAATGTCATCGGTTGGCACATCTTTAATATCGGCTTTCATATCGCAAACAGTATATTCGTTTATCTCCTGCTTCTCTGGACCCTGAGCTTGCCCTCCTTGAGAGCACGATACGGCGCGCGGGCCAGGCGGATGGCCCTTTTCGGTGCGCTTATTTTCGCGCTCCATCCCGTTCAAACAGAATCGGTAACCTACATCATAAGCCGCACCGAATTGCTTGCAACGTTTTTTTACCTGGCCACCTTTCTTTTCTTTA
>JAJXTW010000298.1 GCA_021783455.1 Nitrospirota bacterium
CGAGCGGCTACTCCAACGACCCCATCATGGCCCATTACCGTGACCACGGTTTTCAGGGAGTGGTCACGAAGCCATACCGCATCAAGGACCTTGGGGAGACGCTCCACTCCGTCCTCATGAACGGGAAGCCGGTTTCCTGATGCCGGGAACCAGGAACGGGAAATCCCGGGACACGCCGGCGGCGGATAGATTGGCCTGAAACACGAAAAAGGTTGGGAACATCCCCAACCTTTTTGTCGTGACGATATGCTGCGCCGGATCGGTTAAATTTGATCTACGTCCACGACCAATCTAATTTTCTGCCCGGCCCGTATCGACGCGCCCAATCCCTTATTCCATCCTTTGATATCAGCGACGGTCACATTGTGCCGTCTGGCGATCTTCGCGAGAGATTCGCCCCGCCTGACCCGGTACAAAATTTTCTGCTGTTTCCCGCCCTGTTCGGGAGTTAGATATCTGATGTTCTGTGATTTCGCGTTGATGTCCAGGGGGATAAGAAGATGTTTGCCGGGAACAATCCGGTTCCTCCTGAGCCTGTTGATATCACGGATCGCTTCAAGCGATGTGTTGTAGCGCTTTGCAAGGGCTGCCAGCGTCTCTCCTTTTCGAACTTCATGGCGCTCCCACTGTATTTTTTGCTCCGGGGGGATGGCGGCATAATTTGCGAGGAAAACATCCTTCTTGCCAACAGGGATTCTGAGAACGTAATTATCATAATGCGGCGGCGTGACCCATCGCCTGAGTTCGGGATTCAACTCCTTGAGCTCTTCATAGCTGCATTCCGCGCAGCGGGCGACAAGGCGAAGATCAACGCTCTCTTCAAGCGTGACTTCGTCGAACTTGTAAGGAGTGAAGTTGTTCAGGGTAAAGCCGTAGGATTCCGGGTTTTTGGCGATGATGGTGGCAGCCATGAATTTGGGCACATAATTTTTTGTTTCCTTGCGGATGTACCGCGAGGCCTTCAAGTCCCAGAAATCATCAGAGCGCGTTCTGAGTACGGCGCGCTGTACTTTGCCGGCGCCTGCGTTGTATGAGGCAAGGGCAAGGGGCCAGGAACCGAAGAGATTGTGCAGGTCTTTCAGGTGCTCCGCCGCCGCATACGTCGATTTCACGGGGTCCTTTCGTTCATCGATCCACCAGTTGATCTTGAGGCCGTAAAGCTTGCCTGTTGCGGGCATGAACTGCCACGGACCGACCGCCTTGCACCAGGACACGGCGTAGGGATTGAACCCGCTTTCGATCATGGCAACGTAGACCAGGTCTTCGGGCAGGTTTTTCTCGCGAAAAATGTCTTTCATCACGGGGATGTATCTCGCTGAACGGTCGAGCCACCGCTGAAATACCTCCCGTCCCCGCGTCTTGAAATACTCGAGATGATTTTCAACGCTGTCGTTCAAAATCATCGGGATATTGTAAGGCTTCTCTTCGGTCATCTCGTCGATGTTTTCGTCGACTTGGGCCACGTCTTCTGTCGGGGGCTTTAATTGCGCAGGGATGCCGGGAACCGGGTTCTGAGGAGCTGACGAATCCGCAGATGCGGTCTGAAGGAAAAAGAGCAGCGTCGCGCTAACTATAAGTAAAAACGAGATAATTCTCTGAGCCATCATTCCTCCTGCCTAAATTCAAATTACCCCATTAACGGCCATTTGTCAAGCCAAAGAACGACATACTTTAGTGCTATCTCCGGCATTTTTGCCGTTTCTTTGCCGCACTATTTGGAATTTTCGCCGGCTCTTTGAACTGACCGGCTTGTATTTCACATGATTGTTCTGTATTATTACAAAAATGAAAGACGCATCAATACATGAAATCTTTGCATCTATTCAAGGCGAGGGTCCCTGGATCGGGCAGCGTCATATCTTCGTCCGGTTTCAGGGTTGCGATATCCGCTGTGGTTACTGCGATACTCCTCATGCAAGTTCGCTTCCGGAAGAGGGGACCCCCGGACATCCCTGCACTCTTCAGGTCAAGACCGGCCCTGTCGTGAAATATGAGCAGATCGCCAACCCTGTTTCCGCAGAACGTCTCACAGAACTCTGTTCGCGGCTGGTGATCCCCGGTCCCTCGCGTCCCGTCCTCAGTCTGACGGGAGGGGAGCCCCTGCTCCAACGCGATTTTCTGGTCCACTGGCTGCCTCAGGTGAAAAAAAACTACCGAATCTATCTCGAGACCAGCGGCATTCATCACAGCGCCATGGAAGCGGTCAACGACCTCGTAGACGTCGTCAGCATGGACTTTAAACTGCCCTCGGCTACGGGTCTTCGTCCCCTGTGGGACGAGCACCGGAAATTTCTTGCCGCATCGCAGGGCAAGGAACTGTTTATCAAAGCGGTGGTCACAAGGGAAACAACAAAAGAGGACATCCTTACTTCTGCGCATATCATAGCAAGCTGCGGCCTGTCCATTCCGTTTATCCTGCAACCCGCGGGCGCCGAATTTGCTCCCTTGGCAAGCATGCTGGTCGAATTCCAGGACGAGGCGCTCAAAATTATCGACGATGTGCGCGTCATACCTCAGGTTCATAAAATGTTAAACGTTCCGTAATGGGAACGCGTTATCATTTATCATTTCATTTACCACGTTCATGATAAGTCTGGTTAGGTGCCGGGGATTGGATTTTCAAATACTTTCGCAGGTCATTCAAGAGCTTTCAGAACTTTTGAGCAACGCCCGGGTGGAGCGGGTGCTCCAGGGCCCGGAGGGAGGCCTGTATCTTCTGCTCCAGCGCGACCGGAAGAAATATACGCTGCTGCTTTC
>JAJXTW010000070.1 GCA_021783455.1 Nitrospirota bacterium
AAAGAGATAACGATAGAAGAACTTTAACAACATGGTCAAGGGTCCGGTAGCCAGGGGTCAGGAAAAACTTAGAACATCGCCATCCCCGGGTTCTTGCTTCGCTTCATACCCTGGACCCCGGACCCTCGCCCCTGGACCCTATCACCTTCGGAGGTTTTTTTGAAAAATTCGCTTACACCACGACAGGTTGTCGAAGAACTGGACAAATTTATCATCGGCCAGCATAAGGCAAAACGGGCAGTCGCCATCGCTCTCAGGAACCGCTGGAGACGCCAGCGTTTAAGCGAAGAATTGCGCGACGAAGTGATGCCGAAGAACATCATCATGATCGGCCCGACGGGTGTGGGCAAAACCGAGATTGCCCGACGGCTCGCAAAGCTCGTCCAGGCGCCCTTCCTCAAGATCGAGGCTTCGAAATTCACCGAAGTCGGCTACGTGGGACGAGACGTCGATTCCATTATCCGCGACCTGACCGAGATCGGCATCAACATGGTCAAGAACGAAATGGCCGAGATGGTGCGGGAAAAGGCGGAGGCGCTGGCCGAGGAGCGGCTGCTCGATCTCCTGTTGCCGCCGCTTCGGACGTCGCCGGGGCTGGAAGCTCCGACCTCCGAGCAGCAGGAGCAGCATTCGACAACGCGGGAAAAACTGAGACAGCAACTCCGCGACGGGAAGCTCGACAGCAGGACCGTCGAGCTCGAAACAAAGGAAAAGGTCATGCCCTTCGGCATCGTCTCGAACGTCGGCATGGAAGAGATCGAAATGAACCTGAAGGAGATGCTCGGCGGGCTGCTTCCGGAGAAAACGAAGCGGCGCAAGGTGAAGGTGCCTGACGGTTTGCGGCTTTTGGTGCAGGAAGAGGCTTCGAAGCTCATCGACATGGAGAAAGTGACCCGCGAGGCGCTCGAGCGCGTGGAGCAATCGGGCATCGTGTTTCTGGACGAGATCGACAAGATCGCCGGCCGCGAATCGCACGGCCCGGATGTTTCCCGCGAGGGCGTCCAGCGGGACCTTTTGCCGATTGTGGAGGGATCGACGATATCGACCAAATACGGGCCGGTCAAAACCGACCATATCCTGTTCGTGGCAGCCGGGGCGTTCCATGTGTCCAAACCGTCTGACCTGATCCCCGAACTCCAGGGCAGGTTTCCCATCCGGGTGGAACTCGACTCCCTCGGAAAGGCTGATTTCATCCGCATTCTGACTGAGCCGCAGAACGCTCTTATCAAACAGCAGGTGGCGCTTCTGGCCACCGAGGAGATCGAGCTCGACTTTTCGGCCGACGCAATCGAGGAAATCGCGGGCATCGCAGCACAAGTGAATGAGCGGACCGAAAACATCGGAGCGCGAAGGCTGCATACGATCATGGAGCGGCTGCTGGACGAGATCTCCTTCGATGCGCCAGAGAAAAAGGGGGCAAAGGTCTCGATCAACGCCGCATACGTTCAGGAGCGACTGGCCGAAGTGCTGAAGAGCGAGGACCTGAGCAGGTACATTCTATAGAGCAAGCACCAATATTCAAATAACAAATCACAAATAAACTTCAAAGTTTATACGGTTAAAATGTTTGAAATTTGCATCTTTGGTATTTTGGATTTATTTGATATTTGGGATTTGTAGTTTGGAATTTCTACCCGAGGTTTGCATGCAAAAACTGATAGAAAAAGCAAAAACGCTTATTGAGGCAATGCCGTACATCCAGACGTTCCGGGGCAAAACCTTCGTGATCAAATACGGTGGAAATGCCATGATCGACGAGGGTCTGAAACAGGGTTTTGCCCAGGACGTAGTGCTCATGCGTTACATCGGGATCAATCCGGTTATCGTTCACGGCGGAGGTCCGCAGATCGGCAAAACCATGGAGCGAATGGGCAAGAAACCGACGTTCGTGTCCGGCCAGCGGGTGACCGACGAGGAGACCATGGATATTGTAGAAATGGTGCTCGGCGGCAAGGTGAACAAGGAAATCGTGAACCTTATCAACCAAGCCGGCGGCAAGGCAGTGGGCTTGACCGGTAAAGACGGCGGTCTCCTCCAGGCCAGGAAACTCAAGATGACAAAACAGTCCGAGGAAACCGGCGAAACGGAGATTATCGACATCGGACTCGTGGGTGAGGTGAACGAGGTCAGGCCCGGAGCGCTCCACGCACTGGATCAGGGCGGTTTTATCCCGGTCATCGCTCCCGTCGGCGTCGGGGCGGCCGGGGAAACGTACAACATCAATGCCGATCTCGTAGCCGGAGCAATTGCCGGGGCATTAAAGGCGGAAAAACTGATCCTTCTCACGGACCAGGCGGGAATCCTCGACAAGGACAAGAACCTTATTCCAACGCTGGATAAGAAAAAGGTGGAGACCTTGATCAAAGCCGGTACGATCGCGGGCGGCATGCTGCCCAAGACCAAATCCTGCTTTGAGGCCCTCGATGCCGGCTGCGTGAAGGTGCACATTATCGATGGCCGTGTCCCCCATGCCCTGCTGCTCGAAATCTTCACAAAAGAAGGCATCGGCACGGAGATCATGCTGTAGCTGCTCACACTGCCATCCAAGCAGCTGTTATCTCCTCAGGTCGTCATTGACAGGGGGGAACCAAAAGGGTATTATTTTTCATGCTTTTAAAGTCTCCAAATCGTGCTGCAATAATGAACGCGGCTATAAGAAACTTGCTCCTGATAAACCTCCTCGCCTTTCTTGCGTTTCCCTTGACCGGTTATGCGAATGCGCCGGGCATAACTCCGGCAGGATACAACCTTATCGGTACAATACGAAGCGGATATTTTTCAGGAGCGGTCATTATCGTAACGAAAGGTGAGCAGTCCTTTTTCAGATTATTCGACAAACTTCCGGATGGATCGCAGATCGTCGGGGTACGTGATGACAGCATCTCTCTCAGGGGAACCGACGGGTTGCTCTATGACATGTATATCTCGCATGAAAAAATTGCGGGATCTACCGTTTCGCCACCAAGCTCCTATTCCCCTTCAAACATAAACCCTGCCGTGTCGGCAACTTCACTGTCCTCTCCATCCCATCTGGGTGCTGGATACGCCCGGAGGCTACGTCAACAACGACACCGACGATTTTCATCAGAATCTGAAGACGAATAGCATAATAATAATGGAAGCGCATCCCTTTTCTCGTGAGCGACATCGCCGGAGATTTGCAACACGAACACCTTGTCGGACAGTCCCAGAATATTGCGTGGCCTTAATCCGCCGCTCTTACGACATTCCCGAAATGGCCGAGGGGTTACGGATTATTCGGAGATTCCCGCTGATGGTATCAGATCAGTTGGACACCACTTTGCCCTGCAAACAAATCTAAAAAAAGAGGATGGCAATTGCCATCCTCTTTTTTGTTTACCGGATATCGTGGAGAAATCACGGGAAGCTATGACAGGAAGAGCAACTCGGGCCGCTGCCGGCCACGCCCTCCAGATGACCGCCGTGACAGTTGATATTAGCACACGCACCCGTGCTGTTCGCCACAACATAAAGTCCATGTTTTGTCAGAATTGATCCTGCCCAGTCAATGGGATGCACTGATGTAGAGCTGCCCAAGTGACAGCTCGTGCAGGATGGGCCGCTGCCGCCAACGCCGGTCAGAGTCGTTCCATGGCAATTTACATTGGAGCAGGCGGTCGTCCCGTTCGCAACGGCATAAGGGGCATGAAAGGTGCCCGTATTCTGACTCCAGGCTGAGGGATGGACGGCTACAGGCCCTCCCAGATGGCAACTGGTACAGGAAGGACCGCTGCCGGCAACGCCGGTCAGCCCGTTTCCATGACAATACATGTTCGAACAAGCCGTGGTGCCGTTTGAAGCCGCGTACGGCGCATGATACGTCCCGGTGTTCTGACTCCATGCCGCCGGATGAACGGAGTCGACGCCTCCGAGGTGACACAGGGTGCAGGACACACCGGAAATTCCGCCGGCGTAATCGCTCCCGTGACATTCGGCGCAGACAGTCACATCAGTCTTGGCAGCCGCCATATGGCCTGCGGGAAGCCACCCGGCCGGATGCTGGTCTCCATCGAACACCGCTTTATCGTTCTTCTCGCTCCCACATCCCGCCAGAGCCAATAAGCCGACGATAAGAAGCAGGACCATTATCAAGTTTTTATTTACCGATGGCATGTGAGACACCTCTCATTATTCGATCGGCCATGACATTTCATACACGAAGCCGGGTTGATTCGACCGTCGATCTTGTGCTGATTCAGATAATCACCCCGGTGGGGCAAGGTCCGCTCCGGGGAATCCTTGTATTTGTCGCTCGGCTTCAGCTCCTCTTTGTGCGCGTGGCAATCTGAGCAGAACGACTCTTTATGGCAGACTTTGCAGGTCCCGGTCTGCTGCTCGGCGTAGAACCGGTGTCGTGCCGCCCAGTCGCTGGTATGGTCCATAGCAGTCCGCCAGTCGGTATGGCAGTCGCTGCAAATCGGGAACCCCGTCACTTCAACGGGATGTTGCGTGGCGATACTGGACGTATGGGCGCAGGCGTACAGGCCGAAGAGCAGTGCCAGCCCTGCCAGCAAAATTATCTTTGTCTTTATCTTGTTCATGTTAAGCCCCTCCTTTGGCGCCGAAACGGTAGAGAAGCTTGACCATGCCCCGGACATCTTTGTTGAAATCGGGATTTTGGGAATACTCGACGTCGGCGCCCAGTTTCCATGCTTCCGCAAGATCATACTGGGCCGCGAGCGATCCGGAATAGGAATCTTTCACGCCGAAGATAGGGGCGTCGTAGACGACGTCCAGCAAATCGGCGGTGAGATCGAACTTGCCGAGTTTTTTGTAGCCGTAGACCCGATATTCATTGTACCGCACCTTGTCCGTGGCCCCGCTCATGCGGTGATACCCAAGCCCGGCTCCGCCGGACCCTTCATCAGCGGAATACTTAAGCAAACCGCCGTAATAATTGGCGGCGCCTTCAATTGTATAATCAAAATTTTTGTAATCAGCTATGATACTCACGTTGTCCGTTGCCCGGTACGATGCTGATTCTCCGAGGATGCGGACCTTTTCACCATCGAGGATTTGCCCGTTTATCACAGAGAGAGCGCTTGTGGTGGCACGGAAGAAGTAATCGTCATAGTTGATCCACGACGCCGTGGTATCGAACCTCAGATTTGAAAAGGGCCCCAGCATCAGAACATAGGTATGTTCCATCCATCCCTTGGTGATGTCGTTGTAGCTCGACCTGCCGGTGATGTCCACTTTGTCCATGGCATGCGCCCAGATATCAATGCCTTCTTCCTTACGATAGTCCTGGCTGTCTTTTTCTTCCTTCAGCGCCGATATCCCTATCTTGTACGAATCGCCACCCTGGCTCAGACGTCCGCCATAAATCACATTATCGCCGGGCATGTTGATGTTGGTCTCGACGGGAGTGCCGCCGAACGCAGACACGCCGAAACCGGCCTTCAGATCGGTGCGCGCGTAGAGGCCGTCCACCCGCTCAGCAGCCACGCCCTCGAACACCATTACCCGGCCCAGGTTAACAACAGTGTTGTCGGTTTTGCTCTTGAAACTGAGGTAGGAATATTGCAGATCGCTGTTCGTTTTAGTGCCGTACTCCTCGGTCTGAAAATCGTCGCGCAACCAACCCCCGGTATGAAACGAGATCGTGTCATTTCCAAGGTCCTGTACGGCGAAATCAAGATATTCGTATCCCCCGAGGATCTTCGAATTGTCCGCAGCTTCTCTTGATTGCAAATAGGTGCTCGAATCGCCAGACAGGCTGGCCGCCCATGAGGCGGCAGGCATGCACAGCAGCAAAATTGACAGTGCAACGGAATTTACTATTCGCTTGACGAAAGGTGCCGAAAAAGTGTCTATAAGCATGCCGTTACTTTGCAAAATACTACCTCCTTTCTAAAATGTGTTCTTAAAAAAACCATTCGGACACAAGGCCTGCTACCGTATGACCCATTCCGGATTGCCGCTGCTGCCCTGGGATTTGAACAGTTTGATTGACGTTTGTTTTTCGAATTTCTCCATACCGGTTGAAGATTTATCTATACAGGTATAGTGGACGCTCAGAGGCCACGACCCGTCTTCCTCGCGTTTTCCTCTTTCCGTGACGGTCAGCGTCATCGGGATGATATTGCAATTGCCGCTGCTCTCATGGGCGATGAGCGCCATGGCAATGTCCGCATTCGACGGTGGTGAAGCCTCGGGTGAGGCTTGCTTCCGGCAACCGGAGACATACACAAAGGCCATGAGTGCCAGGAAACCGGATAAAACAACTTTTACTTTCAATGATTTCAGCTTCATCTCTCACGCACCCGATATGCCCTTGCCGCCGTCATAAAATCATACTGTCTCAACGATGACGGTTTTTTCACGATGCTTTCTTGCCGTCTGCAAACTTTTTTATGGTAGATTCTTTCTTCAGCTCCTGAAGATATCGGTCGTAGGCTTCCTGAATCTTGATTTTGATAAGCCTGTTTTCTACGATGGCCTTGACGTTTGCAAACTCTGTTTTTGGATTTTTCTTCCGATCAATTACCTTAATGATGAATATCCCGGCGGGGCTTGCGGTCAGCACGCCGCTTACTTCGCCCTTCTTCAGCCCGTAAACGGTGTCGGCAATTTCAATGGGGATCTGATTCCAGTGCAGGAATCCCTTGTCCCAATTCTGGCCGGGCCCTTTGGGCTGTTCCGCGCCGACTTTTTCGAAGGAAGCGCCGGCGCGGATCCTGGCAAGCGCCTCGTCTGCTGCGGCTTTGTCGGCAAATTGGAGGACCCCGAGATGGAGCTCTGTGGCGATTTGTTCGGCGTGTTTCTCGTAATAATCCTTGACGTCCTGATCGGTCATGTTGACTTTTGCGGCGATCTGCGTGTCCCGGACCCTTCGCGCTATTTCAGCCCGCTTGTACGCCGTGATCCGCCGTTCCATCATCCGGACCGCGCTCTGAAATTTCTCGTCTTTATCGAGGCCCAGCTTGACGCCTTTCTGGTACAGGAGTTCATCATTAATGACTTCGTCAAGCACCTCGTCCCTGACCGGGGAGTCGATAAATTGTTCGTGTCCGCCCAGCCGCAAAAAAACATCATCGCCGGTTATGGGAGCGCCGTTTACCGTGGCAAGCACGTTCCCGGTTTTCGATTCGTTGGTTGCCGTTGATTTGCATCCCTGGATCGTAAAGGAAAGAGACAGGATAACCGCTAGAACAAGTGTTGAAATTTTCATAAGGCCGACACCTCATTCCTAATCCGGCGCGCCGGAGGATTAAACTGTAGCAAAAAATATGAAGAAAATCAATTAAATTATTTTAAATTCACGATAAATTTTTAAACAGCCTCGACTTTTAACCGGCGACAAAAAAATTTCCGGCGGGCACACAACGCCCGCCGGAAATCGATGGTCAACTCAACTCATTTCATGCGCTAAACTACGGCAGCAGTACACTTACCTTGGTGTTCGTATTGCCGATCACGTTCCGGATGAATTCGGGGTTGTGAATGCCAAGGCTGCTGTCGTTGTTGATCAGGTTGTAGTTCCAGATCGCCTTTGCCAGGGTCTGGCCCGCGTCCGTGCTGGTCGGAACAACCACATTCGGATCGACGCCGTTTGCAGCAGGCGTACTGTTGACGTAGGTCAGGTTGACGACCGGTGAGCCGTGACTCGATGCGAGGGTCACCGTTGCAATGTTGCCTGCGTAGGTGCCCGTGGCCTGCGTCGCAATTGCGGTCTTGATGTTCGACAAAAGCTGATCCAGCGCAGCCTGCGTATCCATCTGGAGCTTGCCCGCAAGACCGGAATCTATGCCGTGGCATTTCGTGCAGATGTCGAGGCTGGCAAGGAACGTATGGTTCGTATTGCCGTAATCGCTCAGCAACGCCGGAGGAAGCGTCTTCACCATGTGGCAGTTGACGCAGGAATCCGTGATGACCGCATGGGGCGAGTAGTTGCTCGTGCCGAAGGCGCCGCCGCTGGCCGGCATGAAGTAGGCGTTATGGCCCGTGAGTACGTCGCCCTGAGCAGGCGCATGGGGTGCAGCATAGCTGCTGAGCGCGCCGAACTGCGGATCGTTGTCTTCATGCAGGTAGGAATCGCCGGCCGTTGTTATGCCGCCGTTTCTCGTGTTGTGGCAGACAATGCACTGCGCGCCCTTGCCAACGCCGAGTGCGGCGTAACCGGCCGGAAGCTTCGGCGTATCGCCGGTGATGCGGGGCTGCGCATCGGTCGTCGTGTTGGTTGTCGTGCCTTCGGCATGCGGGTCGTGGCAGACCACGCAGGTCTGGGGTTGAACGTTGCTCGTCGTCCAGGTGATTGATCCCGGAGCGAGGGTGCGGAGCGGGTTACCGTTCTGAAGCTGCTTTATCCAGACGAGGTTGCCCTGCGCGGAATGGCAGCCTGCGCAATTGGGGTTCGTTCCTTCGCCTTCGGCCAATGTGAAGTTGGCATGGCCGGTCGGGCTCTCCTGCCATTCCTGGAACCTGCCGTGATGCGTGGGTTCGGCATGGCATGCTGCGCAGACGTCGGAGGAGAGGCTGACGCGCGGCGAACTTGCAACGCCCATGTGCCCTGCGCTGTTCTGCGGACCGTGGCAGTTCTCGCACTGGATGTTGGATTCCTTTGCCAGTGCCGTATAGGACGGAGTGGACCACATCCTGGAATAGCGGGTGTTGTCGACGGCAGGGCCGAACATGGTCGTATCTGTGACAAATGTTGCATAATTTGGCTGGAGACCGAATCCGTTAGCAGCCGTTCCAGTGTTGAAACCGACCGTATGGCACGGGAAACAACCCGGACCGTAGTGGCCTCCGGCGTTCAGGCCTTCCTCGAACCTGGTTGCATGGCCCGAGCTCTTCCAGGGCGTGAACTTGTCCGGAGCAGTCGAACCATCATGGCAGCCGGTGCAGCTGGAGTCAGGTATCGGCGTGCCGTTGCCGTCGGCCGTCAGCGTGGTCATATCCACGCCGGTGATCTCACCTCTCCACGAACCGGCATAAATATCCATAGTATCGGTGGCCGGCGTCGTGGTGCCTGTCGGGGTGGTAACGACGCTGACCGTGTACTTGCCGGCAACGTTAGGCGTAAAGTAGGGGTTCTTAATGTTGCTGGCATCAAATGCGGCCGTGCCTCCCGTCGGATTGGCCAGGGTCCACGTATACGGTCCCGTGCCTTCCGCGTTCAGCAGGACCGGCATGCCGACCGCAACGTTGTTGACGCCGGTGGTTTCACGCGGCGCATAAGTCGCCACGTCGTTGCCGCTGTCCTTGACCGTTGCAGTGTCATAGTAGATATTGCCGTCGCTGCCGAATGCCGTGAGCAGGAGTTCGGCGTTTGCGCCCTCTTCCATGGTCTTTGAGTTGATCGGAACGACCATGGTGCGGTCAGGGAGCATCTCGTTCTCGACGGCCTTTGCCCGGTAGTCTCCGGCAACGGCATTCATCGTTATCGTCACCGTCTGGCCGGTAACTGTCGTGCCAAGGGTAGCCGGCAAACCGCCGATATACTGCCAGTAGTAACCGTTTATCGTTACGGTTGCGCCGCTAACGAGAATGGTTGCTGTTGCTTTGAGCGTCGTCGTGGTGCCCGTGGAAACGATTTTCGCGCCTCCCGCCATGCCAGCTGCCCGTTGCGGCAGAAGCGCGGTGCTGCCATCAGCGGACAGGTGATGACAATCCGTACAGTTGTTGTTTGCGAAGGTCCCGGGAAGGCCCTGAGTACCGGTCAGGCCGGTCTGACCTTGCGGTCCCTGTATCCCCTGCGGTCCTTGTGCGCCTGCTGATCCGTCGCTGCCTTTACACCCGCCTAACAGCCCGAGGGTAAAGACAAGGACACAACTTAAAACCAGGTACATCACTAACTTAAGCTTCCGTGTTTCCATATATGTTGCCTCCCTTTCTACGGTATTTGAACAACAAGAAAACCAAAGCATTTGTACAACAAATCTATAATTCAGCATTTCTGACTGTCACATAAATACCCCCTTTATCCATTAGTGATTATTGTCTTGCACGATGGAATCAACGGTGAAGTATCGTGGAATGGTCAGATCGTATTGCTGTAGTATGCCCCCTTGAGTATAAGCTTATGCCTTAGCAGTTATTTTCGATTGCTACCAGCTAAAGAGTCCTAAATCAGCCTTAAAAATCATACATGTTTTTGTATTTTTGTATTATTGTTTGCATATAAAGTGCCAATTATAATTAATAAAAAAAACAATAACTAAGAGTTGAGAAGACATCAAAATTGTGTGAATTCGCTCAATAAAAAAGTTGGTTTCCTTACTGCCGCTTGGTTTATTAACATTTGTAGAAGTTCGTACAAAGTTTAGCCCAAGTTCCGCAGTTAAAAAATCAAAGTTTTGATAAATCAATAAGTTGCTCTTCTTAAACCGCCAAAGTCGGCACTACATTTTCAACGATCTTTGGCACGTTCGGAAGCGGCAGCTTCAACCGTTGAAGGAGTATCTTCAGTTCCTGTGGGGCGGCACTGACCGTACGAAGTCTGATCTTTTTATCCTTTGCTGGAAGCACGACATCGAGCGATCTGATTTCTTTCATTTCCTCCACAAGCTTCCTTGGCGCCGTGCCGAGTCCCGCACATTCCGTCCATTGCTGGAGGGTACGCCACATGGCCAGGGCAAGGAAGCAAACAAGGATATGGGCCTCCGTGCGTTCCGTTGTCTGATGATAGACCGGCCGCAGCCCCAAGTCGCTCTTGGTGATCCGAAAGGCATCTTCCGCCTGAGTGAGTTGTATATAAAGCTTCCAAAGTTCCTTCGGATCGTTGCCATGCCAATTGGCATGGAGAAGGTAACTGCCGCTCGTATGGAGCGCCCGCTCTGCGCGCTCTTCCTGCTTTCTGATTGTGACCGCGAGACGCGGCCCGTTTTCGGTTTGCCGTTCGTCCACAGATACATCTTTCAAAGATCGTTGGCATCGAGCAATTGCCGCCATTAAGCGATGGGGGCAACTTATTGCAACCTTATGCGCCTGCAGCGGGGGCTGGCATCGTTTGACTTTTTACGAGAGCATCAGTGATGCTATTACAGCGACGCGAGTCTCCCGTTCAGCAGAGTCTCCATCCCTTCCCTGTTTAACGCCTCCTCAGCGCCTTCTGAAAAGTTTGGGGTTTACGTCGAGGTAACCTGCAAAAAGAATGACAGCGTCTGGACGGAACCCGGCGCGCTTACAGAAAAGATAAATCAGTCCCTGACGAAAGTGGGGATCATAAGGGACAGGCAGGACATAGTCGATTTCAGGATCGAAAGAATTCCGAATACGTACCCGATTTACAGCCTGGATTACCGGGAAAGAATGAAGGCCGCCTGGAGCGTGTTGAAAAATATAAAATAGGTGAGCGCGCTGGGAAGATCCGGGTCTTTCTGGTATAATAACATGGATTATTCTATCGAAGCGGCGATGGAGCTTTCTCAAACGCTTTTCCGGGAGCGGGAAGACGCTTCGAAGGCAGCAAGCTGATCTTCGGAAGGGAGTCGATGATGAGAGAGAAAATGCCAATAACAAAGCGGTTCCGGCCTCCGGCCTTTGCATCTGAAATCGGGCGGGTCCGGCACACTGAAGTGAGAGCACCTGGAGACCTATGAAAATCTCCCTGATATCTCCCCAGTTCCCTCATAAGGGAGGATTTCCCCTTGCCCCGCCGTCGCTTGAATACCTGGGCGCCCTCACGCTGCGGCATCGGCCTGACACCGAAATCACCGTGCTTGATGCGAACCGTGAAGAGGTGAGTCCGAACAACATTCATGCCGATCTGGCGGGTATCAGCATTATGACCCCGACCGCGACATGGTCCTACGACTTCGCTGACAAACTGAGGAAAAGAGGGATTACCGTGGTAGTCGGCGGAATCCACGCAAGCGCGCTGCCCGAGGAGGCTCTCCGGCATGCCGATGCGGTCGTGGTCGGCGAGGCCGAGTCGGTATGGGGGACCGTTCTGGCCGATGCTGAAAGGAAAAGGCTTCACGGCATCTATATTGGTGAACGCTTACCGCTTGCAGGGCTTCCGACCCCGAGAAGGCTTTTGAGGCAGCGGTATCCCTTCCGTGCTGTGTTTACAGCCAGGGGCTGCATCAATAAATGTTCGTTTTGCAGCGTCCGGAGGTTCTTCGGCGACACGGTGCGGTTCCGGCCGATCGATGACGTTGTTCATGACGTGGAGGACTACGCAGGCCGTATATACTATAACGGAGACGATAATATCTGGGGTTCCAACATAGAGCGGTCCATCGACCTTTTTCGGACCCTTGCCCAAGGCCCGAAACGCTGGTGGTTCGGCCAGGGAGACCTGGCGACCGTGCAGAGGCCGCGCGGCGCCGAGATGCTCAAACACGCCTTCGATTCGGGCCTGCGGTCCGTCTGGGCGGGATACGAGTCCGACAACGAGTCTACCCTTGACAGTTA
>JAJXTW010000071.1 GCA_021783455.1 Nitrospirota bacterium
ACAATCCGCTACTGGCTTGGAAACTTGCTGGACTCCCTCACCCTGAGGAACCTTTGATCAGCCTGCTTGAAGCCGGTCAGTCGCCGGGGTAGTGGATAAAAGCTCTCGCACGTTATCATGAAAAAAGGGGAGTTCGCGCTCGATTTCAGCCTGCTGGCGATATTGCTTCGTCGGCTGGGACGGCCTTTTGATCCTGCTTTTGCCGATGCCTGGTGTCAGGATGCCTGTCATGAAAATGTGGGGATGATTTTGGCCGCCGGAGGGCTGTGAAAAGATTTATAGTCGGGAGATCATCACCTATGACGGAAGACGCTGTCACTGCTTCTTCGGTTTCATCTGATCGTAAAAAGCGTTTTCTCTTGATCGTTGACAGCGATGCGAACCACCTTTTCTACGTAGCCATGCTTCTCCAGAGGTTTGAGTACAAAATATGCAGGGCAAAAACTGCTGAGGAAGCGCTTGATATGACCTCTGTGGCTCTGCCGGCGCTCATTATCACAGATATGAACCTTATGGGCATGAGCGGACTTGAGCTGGCACGCCGTATCAAGACCGATCCGCGAACAACCGCTGTCCCAGTCGTCGCGACGGCCCTGAACCGCACCCCGCGTATGGAATTGCAGCGCGATGAAAACGGATGCGCTGCCTGTATCCGGAAGCCGATCCAGGCAGAAGAGTTCTATCGAATAGTACAAGCGACAATCGAAACCACACCTCGTAATAATATTCGTATATTTACGCGCCTGCCCGTGACGGTGAACAACGTATTGCTGAACTGCGTTGAAGGAGAATGTGTTTCGGTCCTTTCCGAGGAAGGTCTCTACATCCGGACGCTGAAGCCCTATCCGGAAAAAGCCTTGGTGTATATCTCCCTCTTTATTAACGACTACCGAGTTTCTGCAGAGGCCGTGGTACTTTATAGCCACACCTTCGGGGAAGGGCCCTACAAAGAACCCGGCATGGGCCTTCAATTCACGCAGATCATGCCGCAAGACCGGGAATCGATCCGGAATTTTATCAGGGACGAAATTACGCGGGGCATCAAGCCCTTTTAATGACGGCATCGCGTTTGTATCGGGTCCTCCACAGGAAGTCGTTCTTTGCGCGATTACAAGCTCTTTGACTTCCGGGGCATCATCTTATCCTTCTCGTGCATTTGTCCCGCCTCCCGTTGTTTCTTGACAGGAAATAGAACATCGTGTAGTTTATACAAGGTGCCGCATGATTGGCAGAGCATAGCCCGCGTCTTCGGTGTATGCTTATACCGTATCGTTCATGTAAGGAGGATTTAATCGGGCATGGAACTGGATATCCGCATTGATAAAGACGCGATCTCGATTCCCATCGAGAACCCATTTCGCCTCGACCTTGAAACCATCATCAAGAGGATCGAGGAGTTCCTTGCAGCCAAAGGACAGGAACTGAACGGACTGGATGTCCGCGGACTGGTGCCGCGCATGGTCAAAGGCATTGCCGGTTGCGAGGCAGGCTGCCCGGCGGACGCGAAGAGCGTGGCGACGAAGGGGCATCGAAACTTCAAACTCGACTATATCGAAGGCGGCATCCTGTCCGCAACGGCTGAGATCGGGCAAGGGAAAATCCTGTCGCTGAAACTCTTCCCGGATTTCTGATGACTCATTTCAAAAAAAGGTTGCATTTCTGTTGCGGCTCTCAATTTCAGGTGCACCAGATGACCGCTGTAGTGGCTCCATAGATTGTTTGAAAGCAAAACTTCTTTCATGTTGCTCTAATCTCCGGAATTGATCTTTGTGCCGTTTCTTCGTGCGACCGATGGCCTTTGAACACCACAAAAAACCCCTCCTCAGTCGAAAAGAATTTGTCCGCAGAAAGGTGCGGCATGCACGACTATCGATGCTCATCCTGGTTTTTGCATAAGCTTCATTTGGACATGGAGGGCAACTGATGGATGGTAAGCAGCGCAACATAATCATAGCGGGGCTTTTTCATTTATGGACAGAAATCATGTGAAGCATGCCATGAGACGGATCGCGGCAACACTTAGTGCTGTTTTCATGATATTTTATCCGGCCGGTCACGGTAAGGCTGCTGGTGAACCGACAGCAGCCGCGCAGGAAATCGATTTTTATGCTGCAACCGTGCTCCCGGCAATGAACAAGGTAAAAAAAGCAATGCCTCCAACTCCCGCTGGTTGGGTCGTGGCAGGCGAAACCAAGCGCGATTCGCTGCCGCGGTCCGCTCACGATCAGACTGCTCTGTTTTTGCACTTTATCTATCAGATCAAGTATCAGCCTCGTGGCCAGCAAGACCACGGACCTCTTCGCCTGCTCCATGCTTCTCCAGCAATACGTCTATCGGGTGTGCACGGGGCAGATACTTCGGGACAGGCCTTTGACATGGTTTCCGCGGCGGTCCGTGCTTTTTCATTGAACTTTCTATAACGTCCCCGGTATAATCATCATCATGTGTGATCTCTGTACAAAACACGGCGAAGGAAAAATCTGGTACAAGAACGCGCGAAATTATGCCGGCGATCTCTTGTCCGATCTTACCCGCCGCCACTACATCGAAAACTTCCTCACTTCCGCGTTCGGCGAAGGCTTCCAGACGCTCGGACGGCTCGAAACCATCTACCGAAGAAAAGGCAAACTCCCCGAGGCGGTGAAGGCCGCCATGATAACCAAGGCAAAAACGGAGCACTTCGGCCAGGTCCTGCCTATTGAAGAGATCAGCGAGGTGGTGAAGGGGGCGCGGACCGTCGTGCGCATGCCCTGCGCCTGCAGGTGGAACATCGAAAAGAAAGAAGAACGCTGCTGCTATGCGATCAGCTACGGCCCGGAAGCGTGGTACAAAAGCATTGACATGGGGTACTTTGGGAAGGCGTCCGACGAAGGCCTCGAAGCGCTCCCTGCGGACACGGCTATTGAGCAGATGAAGGAAATGGAGAAGAACGGCTCGGTCCATACCATCTGGACCATGATGACGCCGTTTATCGGCGCGATCTGCAACTGTTCTCCTGATGAATGTCTTGCTATGAGGACCTTGTCACGGACCAGCGTGGAGACCATGGAACGGGCGGAATTTGTGGCGCAAGTGGATGAATCGCTGTGCAGCGGGTGCGGTCGCTGCGATGCGCAGTGTCATTTTCACGCAATCGACAGTCACAGCCATAGTGGCCGCGCCCATGCCCACGTCGATCCCTCCAAGTGCTTCGGGTGCGGTTTATGCCGCGGGGTTTGCGAAACGCATGCACTCTCATTAGTTCCGCGCTGAGGCTTCAGCGATGAGCAAATTTTTCTGCGAAGGACGGATGTATCCTTTTCCTTGCATTTACCTTACCGTTGCATATTTTCAGAGGCAGACATGCTTCCAGCCCTTTTAGAATGCGACGGATATCTTGAAATCAGTATCAAACAGGAGTGCACAAAAAGTGAATTCCTGCTGTCAGCCCCATGGATCGAATAGAGCTCGAAGTGGCATCGCTCTAAAAGCGCTTCCAGCTTGTCTGCCTCTTCTCAGAAGCGTTTGTTATGCAACGACAGGATTTATTCTATTTTGTTTTCGTCTATGACGATGGTTCGCGCGGGCAGAATAATAAAAACAAGCGTTCTCCAGCAAATTGACTGATGTATGCGGGATTGAATTGGTTTATAATATAAAAAAGATGTCTTGATAGTCAAGTCGTATCGGATGTAGAGTGTTGATCAGGATTTGATCATGACATTTTGCTTTTTTAAGAAAGGAAAACGCCATTATGATGAGAACCGCAAACCCCGCGTTAAATGATGCGACCTTTTCCGGTCTCGGCAGGGCCGCTGCTTCTGAAGAGCCCATGACCATCCAAGGCACGGTGAATAAAACCATTTTTTTGCTTGTCCTTCTTCTCTTTTCTGCGACCTGGACCTGGAGTCTTTACTACAGTCAAAACACGCAGGCGCTCACCCTGTGGTTGCTCGTCGGGGCCGTCGGCGGATTCATCGTTGCCTTGATCACCATATTCAAAAAAGCATGGTCGCCGGTTCTGGCGCCGTTCTATGCCGTGCTCGAAGGCCTGATGCTCGGCGGCATTTCGTCGATCTTCGAAGCCCGGTACCCAGGCATTGTCATCCAGGCTGTAGGTCTTACCTTCGGCACGCTCTTCGGCCTTCTTTTGGCTTACAAATCCCGCCTTATCAGGGCCACGGAGAATTTCAAACTCGGAGTTGTGGCAGCAACAGGCGGTATTGCGCTATTCTACCTTATCACGATGGTTCTCGGTTTTTTGGGCATCCGTATTCCTTATATTCATGAAGGCGGGCTGATTGGCATCGGCTTCAGTCTTTTTGTCGTGGTTGTCGCCGCGCTGAACCTGGTGCTCGATTTCGATTTTATCGAGCAGGGAGCCGTCAGAGGCGCGCCGAAGTACATGGAATGGTACGGGGCCTTCGGCCTCATGGTTACGCTCATCTGGCTCTATTTGGAGATCCTTCGTCTGCTCTCGAAAATAAGAAGCAGGAGGGATTGAAGGCATTCATGTGTGGACTTTTAGGATCAGCTACAGCGTGGGGCTGGTCATTGGCGGTCTTATTATGTTTTACCCTCGGACTGGTTCCTGTCCCGGCTGCGCATAGCGCGGAAGAGGTGATACTTGCTTCAGATTTGCGGCATATCCAGCCGTTCGAGCCGGGAGAAACGCTGACGTATGATATCAGCTGGTCGAATATCGTCACCGCCGGTATTGCGACTATGACGGTCAATGAGGACACGCTGAGCAATGGGCGGAAGGTCTTTGTATTCACCGTAAAAAGGCCACTCTACCAACCTGGTCGATAAGTTCTACCCTGTGGACGATACGGTTCAGAGCGTGTTCGATCCTCCTATCATGCAAAGTCTCTCGTACAGTCTTAATGAGAACTACGGCAGAAAAAAGAGAAACCGCGTAGTCGTCTTCGACCATGCAAACAAAAATGCGGCCAGCACCCTGAACAACGACCCTAAGTTTTTTTTCGTACAGAGAGTTATAAATGTGCTAGTACTGCGACACATTAAAAACGAAACATACATTAACTATGCGGCTCGTTTGGAAAACGCGCCCTACAAGCACAGATATCATATCGTAGGGACCGTTCCCCGAACGGTCCGCACTACTTCGTGATGTTTGAGAATTACCTTGTTACAGTACTAGAATGTTATCATCTGTCATGCAATTGCGCAAGTGTGCAATATTTTGATTAATATATGACCTTATGGCTCTATCTTTATGAATACATTATGTTATTTTCTTGCATTTTATTTTGGTTTAGAATATAATTATTATGAAAATAATCAAAATTCTCAAAATTTAAGGAGGGCACAATGCAACTCGACATCACGCTCGTCATCAGTCTTGCCGCAATCTTGACCATGCTCTATTGCCTTTACCTGGTAACATCGCTGAAAAGCTCCGTTCCCGGCGGTGTGGTCGGCAAAAAATGGAAATTTTTGATGATGCTGGTTGCACTGTTTACGGTCGGATACCTGGCAACGCCGTTTTTCAGTATGATCCCTGACAAGATACTGAGATTGATCGTGTCCTGCATTTTCTTCTTCGGCGCTCTCTATGTCGTGCTGACCGTGAAGTTGATCCACCGGATCATTCAGGAACTATCGGAGTAATCATGGATAAAAAAAAGGTGTGGAAAAAAACGGCGAAAGGCGATGAGGAAATTCGCAGCAGGACCTTTGGGCTCTCTCAGAACCCCAGGCGGGTCCTTATCCTGATCGATGGCATGTCCGACGAAGAGAAAATCGTGCAGAAAGGGTCGGCCCTGCCGGACGATGTCAAGTCCTGCATCCAAGAACTGGCGCGGGAGGGATATATTGTCATTGCAGAGCGGGTGTTGACTATCGCTGATGTTAAAAACGAATTGATACGAATTGCGCGAGAAACACTCGGGCCGGACGCAGAAACCGTAATAGAAAAAATCAAAGAAGCGCCTGACGATAAAGAAGGCCTCGTGTCAACCATGAGTCGCTGCAAAAAACTTGTGAAAATGGTCATAGACGAAGAAAAAGCCGAGAGCCTGATCCGCCAATGTACCGCGGTACTGAACGAACTTATGTGACCGGAAAGACCTTTCAGAGAAGAAAAGCATAAAGTCAATCATCAGAAACCTTGATGGTTGACTTTTTTTATTTGTGCGCTTCTAAAATAGGTTTGTTTTCCACCCATCGAAGGTTCAGCCTTGTGCGTATGCGATCTCCGGTGGATCTTATTTGTCAGATACTCCTGGAGTTTTATCCATTCTGCTGTTCTTATCCCCTTTAGGCGGGTCAGTCCAAACAGCGCTTTTTTGTTATTTTTAGTATATACCCGTAAAATACCCCGACCGGGGGATTGCGTGTCGGCGTAAAGTCCGGTATAGATAAACTAAATAATTTAGTAAATTCATAAAATAAAGTTTAGAAATTTGCAGGAGGCGAGAAATGGAAAAAAAACAACCGTATACAAGGGCATGGAGGCAGGGGGTGGAATCGGGATGCGGTCCGCAAGTGATGATAGTCGGTTGCGACAGCGGTCTCAGGGACGCTATCACCTATGCCCTGGTCTCCTATGGTTTTCGACTGAATTTCTTTAAAAGTAGTTTAGAAGCCCTGGCAAATGTCGTGATTCAACCATTGGACGGAATAATCATAGACTGCGACTTGGCTGGAACAGAAGGCGTAGAACTCATCAGAAGGTTTCGCGGGCAGTTTCCCCTGGCGATTATCATCAGTATGAGCAGAGAGGACAAGGGAGCGGCATTCCTTCAGGCCGGGGCAAACGACTTTCTGCAAAAACCCTTTGTCCCGTACAGGCTCGCAATGATGCTTGACGGCGGAGACATTCTTTCCTGACCTACTCGGAGTTGTGCGTACCTTATCAAGCCGAGGAGGAAAATCAAAAAAACATGGATGACTTATCGCACTTCCGGCGATTTGAACTCATCATTGGTATTTGATGTCGCAAGCAAAGCCCGCTTTCCTGTCTCAAAAATATGCTTTTTATCTTTGAGCAATTTAAGTTTGCAGCGGCTGATCGAAGTCCTGCCATTTTTTCCATGCAAATCTAGTTTAGTGTTTACTCCTTCCCTATAGGACCATATCTCACCATGTCCTGGTAGCATCCTTGACCTCCTTCGGATTCGTTCGCCTCTTCAGGGCGACAGAGGGTTCCTTGCGTCATTAGCGCTGGCCGCCTTTATTCCACTATGAATGTACTTTTTGAGTACGCCCTCTTCAGTAAATCGTGGTGATTTTTTTTGCCAGATAGAATACAATAAGACTACCTGTCAGCAAGGGCAACAACGGGCAGTTTAAATTGGAGTTTCAAGACGACAGGGAAACTGCCCTCATTGTCAATTGATGCAATAATAAAAACACGCTGGTTTCTTCTCCCCTGACTATAAGGAGTATCCATGGAAAACGCAATAGATTTGGCAAGGAAATACGGTCTGGAACACTATCTTGACAAACCCGCTGAATTGAATGATGCAATCTTTCACCTCTTGCTGCTGCAGGAAGCGATCCAGATCGAACGGTCTCGGAACTTGGCATTCAGGAAGAGCAATGCCGAAACTATTTCAACGAAAAGGACTGTTCACGGAGCATTCATTGCAGCGTGCACCGGGGACAGAACGTATCGATACGCTGTGGAGACGGCGCTCAAAGCGGGCACAGCCATACTCGCCGTGTTTCAACGGGGCCGTTTTATCAACGTGCTGCGAAGCATGGGAGTTCCCGAAGAGAAAATTGTCGAATACGTCGCAAGCATTATTATCGATGATAACACTCACTGTGTTGACCAGGAGTGATCACAACGGAGTCGAGTGCGGATGATCTTTATCAGGAACCCGCCCAGGAAGTATTGATTGTGAAAACGTTGCTTTCTAGTTTCTTCTGCATGATCCTGCTGTTTGCCGGATCGTTTGCATTTGCTGATACAGCTGCTGACCTGACCGAAGTATATACTGATTCGGGCATGCCGGGTCTGGCATACACGACACCTTCGGGGGTTCATGGAATCATCGGCGCGGGATTGTTTAACGGTGAGCGAATCATCGGTGACACACGCCGCAGGACCGCCCTGCTTCCCATTGTCCTCATGACCTATCAGGATTGGGCCTATCGGCCCGATGATAATCCCGATCTTGCAGGCATGGAACCGCGCAGCACTTCGCTCGACGGATTCGTAAACGGCTTATGGAAAACGCCGGTGGTCAATGTCGGTGTTCGCTTTTATCATGATATTGGGCATGTGAGCCGGGGCGATTCTCTGACGCTTTGGCCAATACATGCCCGCGACGGAAGATTTTGCCGATGCTGAAATCTATAATGTTCTTGACAATAAATGAGGCTAAAGCTATTATAACCGGACTGATCATCATGTTCTTAAGCAATCCGCTGCGATGGAGGCATTCATGAAAAAACAGCTTGTTTTTCCGTTACTTGCCTTACTGCTGGCGACCGGGTGTGTTTCTCAAGCAACGTACGATCTTAAAGCAAAAGAAGCGGCATCATTGGCCGTAAAGACTGATGATCAAGAAGCGCAGATGAAGAGCCTCTCCGCCGAAATAGAAGCGCTGAAAAAGGAACGTGAGGCGCTTCAGCGGGAAAAAGAAGCGCAGCAGCAAGACAGTGCGGCGCTTCAGGCAAAGGTCAGTCAATTGTCGAAGAAGGCAGAGAAGGCTGAGCAACTCGAAAAAACGACCCAGACCTATCAGGATCTGCAGAAAAAACTGGAGAAGGAGATTCAGGAAGGCCAGGTGCAGATCAAGGAAATGAAGGACCGGCTCACGGTGACCATGGTGGACCAGATTCTCTTTGCCTCGGGAAGCGCCGACGTCGGAAAGAAGGGCAAGGCTGTTCTCGCCAAGGTGGCCACAACCCTTAAGGACGTGCAGGGCAAGCGGATCGAGGTTGACGGCCATACGGACAACGTGCCGATCGTGAACGCAGCGAAAGGCCGGTTCGCCACCAACTGGGAGCTCTCGACCGCGCGGGCGACCGAAGTGGTCAGATATCTTCAGGAGGAGGGCGGGATTGATCCGCAGGTGTTATCCGCCACGGGGTTTGGCGAGTATCAGCCGGTTGCCTCCAATGATACGGATGAAGGAAGGCACAAAAATCGAAGAATAGAAATCGTGTTGCTGCCGCCGCTCGCAAAATAGGGAGATGCATGTTTACCGGAATCGTTGAAGAATTGGGGAGCGTGAAGGCACTTCGCCGTGATGCCGGTGCAGCCCGTCTTACGATTTCGGCTTCCGCAGTATTGGAGGGCACGGTCCTGGGAGACAGCATCAGCGTGAACGGCGTCTGTCTTACGGTCGTGGATCTGAATAAGAGCGAGTTTTCCGCAGATGTTGCCGTAGAGACGCTGAAGGTTACGAACCTCGGCGATTTTAAAATAGGCATGCAAGTGAATCTCGAACGGGCGCTGCAACTCTCTGCCCGGATCGGCGGCCACCTGGTGAGCGGCCACGTGGACGCGGTGGGGCGCATCCGTGAGAGGCGTGTTGAAGGGAACGGTTGGCGGATCTTCATCGATGCGCCGGAGGCCGTTCTTCGCTACGTCATAAAGAAGGGTTCCATCGCCATAGACGGGATCAGCCTTACCGTGGCAGACGTGGACAAGACCGGTTTTTCCATTGCCATGATTCCGCATACGGCCAAGCTCACGACGCTGGGGTACAAGTCCGCTGGTGACAGCGTCAATCTCGAATCGGACATCATCGGAAAGTATGTCGAGCGCCTCTTATCCGGCAGGGTGGAAGGCAACGTGAGCCTGGAGCTGTTGAAGCAGAATGGGTTCGCGTAACGAGGGGGCAAGAGAATAAGCAAGGTCAAGACGTTGAACGTTAATCCGCGTTTTCTGACCCGAAATTGTTTTCTAGAAAGGGTGATGTTCATGAAGTTCAATACCATTGAAGAAGCTCTTGACGATATAAAAAACGGCAAAATGATCATTCTCGTCGATGATGAGGACCGGGAGAACGAAGGCGACCTGACCATGGCGGCCGAGATGATCACTCCAGAAGCGATAAATTTCATGGCCACGCACGGACGCGGGCTCATCTGTCTTTCCCTTACGCCGGAGCGCGTGGAGCAACTGCAACTGCCGATGATGACCACGGACAACACCTCGTCGTTCGGCACGGCGTTTACCATTTCCATCGAAGCCAAGAAGGGCGTAACGACGGGGATCTCCGCCGCAGACCGGGCCACTACGATCAAGACCGCAATCAGCCCCAAGACCGGCCCCGAAGACCTGGCCAGGCCGGGGCACGTGTTTCCTCTCCGCTCGAAGCCGGGCGGCGTGCTGCAGCGCACGGGCCAGACCGAAGGATCGGTGGACCTGGCGCGGCTCGCGGGTTTGTATCCAGCGGGTGTGATCTGCGAGATCATGAACGAAGACGGCACCATGTCCAGGGTTCCGCAGCTTACGGAGTTCGCAAAAAAGCACCACATGAAAATCGTGACCGTCAAAGACCTCATTGCCTACCGGGTCAGGAAAGAATCCCTTGTCCGCAGGGTGGCGGTGACGAAGCTCCCGACCTCCTACGGCAACGAGTTCACGGCTATCCTCTATGCCAACGACATAGATCGTCAAAACCATATTGCCCTCGTCAAAGGTGATATCAAGCCCGACGACGATGTTATGGTGCGCGTCCATTCCGAATGCCTTACCGGCGACGTGTTCGGGTCCCAGCGCTGCGACTGCGGAGAACAGCTCCACAACGCCATGGAGATGATTGATGCGGAAGGCAAGGGTGTGATCCTTTATATGCGCCAGGAAGGCCGGGGGATCGGCATCGAGGGCAAGCTCAAGGCGTACGAGCTTCAGGATAAGGGCAAGGACACCGTCGAAGCGAACCTCGCCCTTGGTTTTAAGGCGGACCTGAGGGATTACGGAGTAGGCGCCCAGATCCTTCGCGATCTCGGCATACGGAAGATTAAACTGCTTACCAACAACCCCAAGAAGATCGTAGGCCTTGAAGGCTACGGTTTGACCGTAGTGGAGCGGGTTCCTATCGAGATGCACCCCCACGCGAAGAACCTTCAGTACCTCAAGATAAAGAAGAGCAAACTTGGGCACATGTTGGAAAAAGTTTGATGAAGGAATAACGTACCACTGAGTACCACATTCAATGTGCGGAGGGATGGATGGCAAAAATTATCCAGGGGGATTTGAGCGGCAAGGGACTCAAGTTTGGAATCGTTGCAGCCCGGTTCAATGACTTCATCACGAGCAGGCTTCTTGATGGCGCACTCGACGCACTGCAGCGGCATGGAGTGGCGGACGGTGATATCGACGTCATCAAGGTCCCCGGCGCATACGAAATCCCGCTTACGGCAAAAATGCTGGCGCAGTCTAAGAAGTACCATGCCGTCATCTGTCTCGGCGCGGTGATCCGCGGCGCAACTCCCCACTTCGAATATGTCAGCGCAGAGGTGAGTAAAGGCGTGGCAGCAGTTTCGATGGAATCGGGGCTACCGGTCATTTTCGGCGTGTTGACCACGGATACGATTGAACAGGCAATAGAACGGGCGGGCACCAAGAGCGGAAACAAGGGCTGGGACGCGGCGCTTTCGGCAATCGAGATGGCGAATGTCATGAAACAGATGGCATAGCGGGAATGTTCACGCACGGACGACGGCCGGACGGAAGGGTATGAAGAGACGCAAAGCGAGGGAGCACGCGCTCCAGATACTGTTCCAGATCGACATCAAAAAGGGAAAACCCTCGGCTGCCATCCTGAAGCATTTTTGGGCCGAGTATCAGCCCGACGACGAAGTCAAAGCGTTTGCCGAAGAGATCGTCAAGGGGACGTTCAAACACGTTGCCAAGATCAACGAGCTGATTCAGGAGTGCGCCCAGAACTGGACTCTTGAACGCATGGCCGTGGTGGACCGCAATGTGCTCAGGATGGCGATTTACGAGATTCTCTATCGGATGGATATTCCTACCAGCGTAACAATCAACGAAGCCATCGAAATAGCAAAAAAGTTCGGGACCGATGAATCCGGGGCGTTTGTTAACGGTATCCTGGATCGTGTGGCCAGGCTGACGGGAAAACTGGACGAAGGCAAGATTGAGGAGTAGAGGAAAGGATGCCGGGTTTAACAGTGAGGGTCATTATCGAGGACATAAAAAACGTAGAGACTGAGGCCCTTGTCGTCGGTTTTTTTCAGGACATAAGGCCGCTCAAAGGATTTGTCGGGCAGCTGGACTGGCTCCTGTGCAGCGCCTTGTCCGGTCTTTTGCTGAAGAACAAGCTGCACGGTTCGCTCGGCGACGTGGCCTTGCTCACGTCACGGGGAAAGGTCCCGGCGCAAAAGATATTCTTGGTCGGTTTGGGGCCGAAAACGG
>JAJXTW010000299.1 GCA_021783455.1 Nitrospirota bacterium
AGCACGTCACGGATTGTCGTCAACAGGTCCCTGGGCGAAAGCGGTTTGGTGAGCAAGGTCAGGCCTTCGTCGAGAAACCCCCGTTGCCGGACGATATCGGCGGTATACCCGCTGGTGAAGATCGCCTTAATATCGGGGCGGATCTTCCGGATCTCATCGAAGGCGTCCTTGCCGTTTTTGTGCGGCATGATGATGTCGAACAGCAACAGGTTGACGGCGCCCCGGTTTTCCATGAATTTTTTCACGGCGTCATCTCCGTCGAGGGCCTCGATGACCGTGTAGCCGAACTCGCCCAGAATATTCACCGTCAGTTTTCGCACTTCCTCGTTGTCTTCGGCAACCAGGATGGTTTCCCTGCCTCCCTGCGGATGCCGTATTTCCGCAGCATCTCCTGTCCCGGCCCGGCCGTGAATGAGCGGCAGGTAAATCTTGAAGGTCGTGCCTTTGCCGGGCTCGCTGTAGCAGTTGATGTAGCCCTTCTGCGCTTTCACGATGCCGTACACGATCGAGAGGCCGAGACCGGTCCCTTTTCCCGTTTCCTTGGTGGTGAAGAAGGGCTCGAAGATCCGCGCCCGTATCTGCTCGTCCATGCCCATTCCCGTGTCGCTCACCGACACGACTGCGTATTCCCCGGCTTCTCCGTAACCGTGGTGAGAAGTGTACTGTTCGTCGATGTTCGCGAGCTCCGTAGCAAGGGTGAAGCATCCCCCTGAAGGCATGGCGTCCCTGGCGTTCGTCGCGAGGTTCATCAGCAGTTGTTCCAGTTGGCCCGAATCAGCGAGGATTGTGGGACCAGGATTGCAGAGGTCGATCCGCAGCTCAATGTCTTCGCCGATCAGGCGCGCGAGCAGCTTCTGGACCCTGGTGATGATCTCGTTCAAGGCCACGGGCTGCGGGTTGATGATCTGTTTTCTGCTGAACGCCAGCAGGCTGTGGGTGAGGCCTGCGGCGCGTTCGGCTGCGGCCAGAATATGGTCGAGGTACTCCCGGTGCGGATCGGTATCTTTCAACTTCATGCGCATGACGTTTCCGTAGCCGATGATGGCCGTCAGAATATTGTTGAAATCGTGCGCAATGCCGCCCGCGAGGGTCCCGACGGCCTCCATTTTCTGGGAGTGCAGGAGCTGGGCGTGCAACGATTTCTTTTCTTCGGTTTCCCGCTGAATGTCCTGCAGCGCCTTGGACAACGCGGCATTGGCCCGGGCGAGGTGCGCGGTGCGCTCGGCCACTTGTATCTCCAGGTCTTTCTGTTTCAGCCCCGCCTGGCGCCGCGCCGCCTCCAGGGCGACGACCATCTCGTTAAAATTCTCCTCCAACTCCCCGATCTCGTCGGTCCTTCCCGATTTTGTCAGGACCGCGAACCGGCCTGCCGTGATGGCTTTGGTGTTATTCATAAGTTTGGAGATGGGCGAGGTGAGCTGTTTCCCTATCCAATAGGCGATGGCGAGCATGATTGCGAGCGTGACGAACCCCATCAGGAACGTCCGCTGCCGGATGGCTATGATTTCGCTGAAGGCTTCATCGCGGTCGATCTTCGTCTCGACGCCCCATCCCAGGTCGGGAATGTACCGGTACGCGCCGACGACAACCTTGCCCCGGTAATCGATTCCCCTGTCGAGCCCCTCGTTGCCGGCAGTGGCGATCATGGCAAGTTTCCGGTATTCGTCGCCGAACATGGCGTACCCATCAATGGGAAGGGGCGGGTATCTCAGGGGACTGATATAGGAGATCAACTTGCCGCTCCGCCTCATGAGCAGGGTTTCTCCGGTCCGGCCGAGGCCGGTGTAGTCGGTGAAGCTGGGGAACAGCGTGTCCGCCAGGCTGATGCTGCTGATGACGACCGCAGACACGAGGCCCTTTTCATTTTTTATCCCCATACCGATGTCAATCTCCCCGCTGCTGATGTCGTTCTGCAGAACAAGGGAGCTTCCCCAGCTGAACGCTTTTGCGTGGCGGGGGACCAATGCCGTGTACCCGGAGGAAGAGGCAATGCCGGTCTTGTTGTATTGATTTTCCGAGGACGCCAGCACGGATCCCTTCAGGGAAACGATTTCCAGTTTCCGGTATCCCGGATAGACCTGCTGAAAGGAGTTGAGCCTCTCTAAAATATACTGGCAGGCTGTTTTTCGAACACGGGGAGGGCTCGACGGGTCGAGCAGCACGGCGACATATTTTTTGACATAAGCTCCCGATGCCAGAATTTTTAAATCGTTTTTGCGCTCATTCAGATAACCGACGACGAGTTCCTTTTTCAAGTCCGCAATCGCATTGAGCTGGGAGTAAAGCCGGTTTTCGACCGCCCGTTTCTCGTACTCATAACTGACGAAGCCGAGCACTATGGTGACGGCGGTCACGACGATGAATATGCCCGCGGCGAACTTGAATTTTAGACTGTTTACGAGCCTCATGGAAGAATCCTGGATGCCGCAGGTCTCCTGCTTTTCAACACACGCGATAAGAGCCGCGTGTCGATGTTCGCCCTGACGTCGTCCCACGTTTTATCCCGGGGAATGGCGCCTTCTTGCCGGAGAAATTCAAATTCCTTCCGCAGCGCGCCGTCGTCCGCCAGTATTTCCCGGTCCATCACCGTTTCATAGGCCTCGACATTGCTCAGCAGGTCCTCGGCGCAAAGGCTGTTCAGCACCGAGATATAGTTGCCGAGCGGCAGGGGCATGACCTTTGCGGACTCTTCGTTGACCCAGCGGCTGGCGCGGTTTATGTGGCGG
>JAJXTW010000072.1 GCA_021783455.1 Nitrospirota bacterium
GCTTCATAGTAGCCGAATGTCTCTTCCCTGCCCTCGATCATCTTTTTCTCGGTGTCGAAGGATTTGTGGCAGTTAAAGCAGGTTTTATCGGTCTGGTAGAGATTTTTGCCCACCATCTGAGGTTGGGTGGGATGATAGAGCAGGGTGCCGTCGCTGTCCATCATCCAGGCATAGCCCCGCGTTCCGGACTTGATAGGGGAGAGGTAGCGCTTCGTGATTCCATCCATAGAGAGCACGGCAAGGACGGCCCCGTTGAATTCAGGCGGGTAGTGCTTCCGCAACTGCCGGTAGACGGGGACTGCTATGATGAACTCCTTCGAGTCATCGCCGGTGCCGTGGAGTTCGAGCAAATCGGTCACAAGCTTTTCGTTCCTGGGGAGGACCCGCGCCTGCTGAAAGTAATGGGTCTTCGAATAGTTCCGTCGTTCTCTTTCCGGGTAGGAACTGTCGTAAAGCAGGATGCCGTTCCGGTCAAGCACGCGGATGGTGACGAGCGCCTCATTCCGAAGGCTGAAGTTGATCGACTCGACAGCGGAGCGAACTCGGGGGTTCAGGCGGATGCGGTCTATTTCGGGTAACTGGGCGATCACCCTTATGCTCTTGTATACGTGGTCCGTGAGGCTTTCGATGTTCATGGCTACTTCGCGCGCCAGCAGGAGCTGTTGTTTATTGAACTGTTCAGCCATTTCTTCCTGCAAAGACTGGTGGAAAAACTGGCCGAGGATGATAATAAGTGAGAGGACAACAAGAAGGGCGAGGATGAACCCCGTCGGAGTAAGGAGTTCTTTTTTCTTGAGGATGCCGATAAATCGTTGAAACATGGAATAATTTACTGCGAAATCAGTGCGGAAGTCAAGGAGTAAAAGAAGCGGAAAGAGACGGTGACCTTCTGCATTGTCTGAGATTTTTCCCTGGTCAGGGCAGCAAGTGCGAGGATTCCTGGATCTCCGTCTTCCTTTGACGGTCCAGGGGAAGGGTGAAGGTGAACGTACTGCCCTGCGACGGTTTACTCTTGACCCAGATCTCACCGCCATGGTATTCGACAATCTGCCGTGAGATGGTGAGGCCCAGTCCGGTGCCCTGGCTGTTGTTCGTAAGGGCGTCGTCGGAGCGGCGGAATTTCTCAAAGATCAGTTCCTGGTCCTCCAAAGGAATGCCAACGCCGGTATCTGATATGGCCACACTGATTCGGGACTGCGGGAACTGTTCATGATGCGCCGTGATTTCAATTTTTCCGCCCTGGGGGGTAAATTTGATCGCGTTTGAGAGAATATTGGTGAAGACCTGGATGATGCGGTCCCGGTCTCCGAACAGGAGCGGAAGCTTGTCGGATATCTTTACGCTGAGGAGCAAGCTTTTGTTATCGACGAGGGACTGGATGCCCGATACCGAGGTCGTAATGATTTCGTTCAGGGAAACCGTGCTCATGTGCCAGCTCAGTTTTCCTGCCTCGATTTTCGTCAGGTCCAGGATGTCGTTGATCAGTCGCGCCAGCCGATCGGTTTCAGCGTTTATAATGCGGAGCTGTTTATTCCGTTTTTCCGCGGGCATCTTGGGTTTCATCAGGATGAGCTCTGCAAAGGCCTTGATGGACGTGAGCGGCGTGCGCAGTTCGTGGGAAACAGTGGATATGAAATCCGATTTAACCTTGTCCAACTCCTTCAGTTTTCTGTTGGCCGTTTCAAGATCGCGGTTGGCGACGGCGAGGTTCTGGTTCGAGAGCTGGAGTCGCTCATAGGCTTTGGTCAGATTTTCCGTTTTCTCGGCAACGCGGAACTCCAGGTTTCGATTCAGGTCTTCCAGTTCGTCCCTGTTTTTTTCAAGCTTCATCGCCATTTTGTCAAAGCTTTCGGACAAGACGCCGATTTCATCGTTTGAAATGAGATTGGCCCGCGTATCCAGTTTGCCTTTTTCAAGTTCCCTGATGACGCTTACCATGTGGCCGAGGGGGTTCGAAATGCTTGTCGCGAGCAAAATGCCGATGCCCGCTGCCAACAGGAGTGCTGCGATGGTGACGAGAAAAATCAGATTGGACAGTTGCCACATCACCGGCTGGACGATGGAAATGTTGCCGAGGAGACTTGTTAATTCGGTTCCCATCCTGCGATAAACAAGGGCGCCCAAGGCGATCACCGGCGCCATGACCGTGGCAAGCAGGATGGACACGAGCCTTGTGCGCGTGTTGATCTTGATTACCCTCGATTCATCGATATGTACATTGCGTGTTTTTTCCGCCAGGATCTGACGCACGGGGTAGAGAAAGCGTTCGGTCAGAAAAAAGGAGAAGATCGGGAATACCGCGATCCCGAGGGTTGCATAAAGGCCCAGCCGCAGATTCTCCCGGAGCGACAAATTGCCGATCGTCCCCATATAGAGTAAATCGAGGAGACAGATGATCTCGTAGCGCACCAGGACCGATGCTGAATGGACAAGAGGAAGATTGAGAGCGCGGATCCGCGCCGCAGCCATGACGTCATCAGGCGGCGTCAACCGGCGCTCAAGATAGAACGAGAGCATTTCGATGGGGCGGCATTCCCATTTGTCGGTGAAAAAAAACAGGGTCCCGAACCCCAACGGCGTAAGAATGAACAGAGTAATGAAGACGTAATGAAACAGCTGCAAGGGTTTGAAGTCCATGCTGATGAGGATATAGGGGACCAGCGTGGTGAGGATGAGCGCGGCGATGACTACTTCAGTGTAGATGATTTTTTGAGATACGTTTAATTTCATGACATGAGAGATGGTTACGGGAACAACAGTTTGATGGCCGATGTGCGAACGGCCTCCGGGTCAAGCCCGAGTTTCGCGATTGCCGAGGGGATGGCAACAAGAACGTCCTTGGCGGTCAGGATGTCTGCCGCCGCAAGTTTGTTCCGGTCTGCATCTTTCAAACCGGGGAATCTACTGACCGGTACGTCGTTCCGGGAGGTCAGCATGACGACCATTCTTGATTCTCCTTGAATGATCGGCAGGAACGTATAGTCCTTCACTTTTACCTTCCGGATGAAAGCTTCTGCTTCGCTTTCGGTAAAAAAGCCGCTGAACTCGGAAAACAGGGTCGAAAGCATGACCTCGACGGAAAGGGTGGCAATGTTGTTTTTAATGACCTGGTTAAAGAAGACGCCGTATCGGGAAATGCGGACCATTTCCCGCAGGAACAGATCGCGTTTATGCAGCGGAAGGTATGGTATGACGTTGACGGAGTAAACCCAGTCGAAGGCCCCGTCCTTGATCCCGGACAGGTCCGTCACGTCTCCTTCCCGGAGTTCTATCTGGTCCTGGAGCCCCAGCTCGGTGTTCTTATTTCTGGCCAGCTCGAGCGTTTGGGCGCTGAGGTCGATGCCGGTGGCGCTCACGCCGGGACAGGTCTTGACGGTTTCCCGGAGCACGGAACCGTCGCCGCAGCCCAGATCAAGTATGGTATGGCCGGAAGAGACGCCGGATCTTTTAAAGCAACCGGCGGAAGCCCGCGACAGTTGTGAGGCGACCCGGGGGATATAGTCCCGGCCGATCTTGAGTTCCGTAATGCTGTCGAGCCCTACGCCTTTTCGATAGGCGTCTTTTGAATGCTGGACCGCCTTGGTAAAGTAGCCGACCATATGATAGAGGCCGAGGAGATCGGGGGCCGGGGTGTCCTGGCGGAGCAAGGCACCCTTCAGGGTAAGCATGTAACCGTTGCCTGATTTGCTGACGGTGCCCATCTTTTCGGAAAATTGGAGCCATCGTTCCACGCGGGTAATATCATAGCTCATCTGGCCGGAAAGCTCCTCCGCGGTAATGGTCCGGTCCACGGGGATGCGGTCGAAGAAACCTACCTCGATCCCCTGGATGGTCGTGAGTGCGGCGCTGGCCTGGGTCAGGGTTGCCAAGAGCTCAGCCGCGCATTTTTTTAACTCCTGTGCGTCCATCAACACCTCCGGTCACATGATAAGCATCGTTTTGACCACGATTACGCTGTAGATGATCCAGAGCGTGCCGAGCAGCACCCAGATGTAGATACTTGCCATCTTCATGCGGGACTCGTCGGACTGTTTGTTGGTGCGCCGGATCTGCCTGTCTTGTTGCTGCATTCGAATGAAGAATTCGCTGAATTGCGGATAGCGGTCCGGGGCGAGTTCGTACAGACGGGCCACGGTGAATGCCGCTCCGGTCAAGGAGAAGGGGAAACGGCAGGAGGTATCAGTGTCGGTCTCCCGCGACAGGATGTTCTTCAAGGTTGCCTTGTCTATTTTCCCTGCCTCGCGGTCATAGCAGAGGAGCATGTCTTCCCGGAGTGTCTTGAAGAATAGCCGGAACGGCCGTGCTTGCTCGAATTTGGCGTTGATAAGACTGGTTTCGTAATAGGTGCACGCCGTGACCGTGTCGTCTAGTTCGTAGTAGCAGCGTCCCATCAGGGCAAGGGTGTTGGCGAGCCCGGTTACGCCGTTGGGAAGGGGATGGCTGAAGGCGTGTCCGGGTGCATCCAGAGTGCGGAACATTTCTTCAGCCTGGCGCAATTTAACGAGCGCTTGCTCAAACCGATGCTCCTGGAAGAGAGTGTATCCGGCATTATAAAACTCTTCCGCGGTCCGCCTTTTTGTCAAGGTCGACATACTGTTTTTATGCAGGCAGGAGCTTTTTTATTTTGGAAAGTATCTCCATGGGGCTGAACGGTTTCACGATGTATTCGTCCGCACCGACTTCCTTGCCCCGCTCCTGCTCCGCCACCTGTCCTTTGGCGGTCAGCATGATTACGTAGGTTTTACTGAGTTCAGGATCGTTTTTAATGATGCGGCATACATCATAACCGTTCATTTCCGGCATCATGATATCGAGGATCAAAATGTCCGGCCGGACATTTCTGACTTCCTTAAGAGCTTCGGCGCCGTCTTTGGCCATCCAGAGTTTGTAGCCCTCATCTTCGAGTAAATAGGTGAGCGCTTCCCGGATGTTTTCGTTATCGTCGGCTATGAGGATTTTTTTTGGTTCCATAGAAATTGGTGCCAACCATTTAATGACTTGCTAACAAAAGATAGCTGTATTTCGCGAATTTGTCAAGCTGAAAGATCATCGCCAACGAGGATTATTTATGAGAATGCCCGGGAGAAATCAAAGCGCGGAAAAAAATTTTCGGATTGCCGCGGTCACACATTGAAGTTGAAAATAGTTCGTACTCGATGTATCATAGCCGTGCACGAAACGAGTCGCGTCCGGAAAGGGTCGTGCGGCGGTCGGAGGAGAGTGCATCATGAACAATGCTCTGGATTACGCAGCGGTTCTCAAAAAAGCATTAAGCAGCGGCGGCGAATTCGCCGAAATCTTCATCGAGCGGAGCGCGCCTTTTTCCATTGTCTGCGAGGACAGTAAAATCGAAAAGGTTGTTTCCGGATTGGATCACGGCGCCGGCGTACGGCTTATCTTCGGGCAGCGTACGGCCTATGCGTATACCAACGAACTGACGATCGAATCACTCCTCGAAATCGCCGATGCCGTTCAGCAGGCGGCTTCGAAGGGGGCCCGGGGGACCGTTGTCGACCTTACCCGGAAAAGACCTCGAACGGATTTCTCCGTCCTGAAGAACCCCCGGGACGTGGAAACCTCGCGGAAAGTCGATATTGTGCTCCATGCAAACAAGATCGCCACGAGCATCGATCGCCGCATCAGGCAGGCGCTGGTGACCTATCGTGAACAGTGTCAGCAGGTGCTGGTTGCGAACTCAGACGGCGTTCTGGCGGAGGATGAGCGGAATTATCTGACCGCGCTCGTCCATGTCGTTGCGGCGGACGGCACCGTGGTCCAGACCGGTTATGAACCGGTCGGCGGGAACATCGGCATGGAGCTGTTTGACCGTATGCCGTTGGACCGGGCGGCCGAGATTGCGGTGAAGCGGGCCGTCATGATGCTCACGGCTCGCAAGGCGCCTGCGGGCAGAATGCCGGTTGTGCTGTCCTCGGAGGCCGGCGGGACCATGATCCACGAAGCAGTGGGACACGGCCTCGAAGCCGACCTGGCCCAGTCCGGGCTTTCGGTGTATGCGAACCGCATCGGGGACCGGATCGCTTCTTCGCTCGTCACGGTCGTGGATGATGCGACCATTGCGGGCAAACGGGGTTCCTTCCGCTTTGACGATGAGGGCGTTGACGCCGAAAAAACCGTGCTGGTGGACAAGGGGATCCTGAAAACGTTCATGTATGACCGGCTGACAGCCATGAAGGATGGAGCACGTTCGACGGGTAACGGCAGGCGTGAATCCTACAAGCACCGCCCGATACCGCGGATGACGAATACGATGATCGCGCCCGGAAACGCAGAACCGGGAGATATTCTCAAAGGAACGCCGCAGGGACTTTTTGTCAAAAAAATGGGCGGCGGCCAGGTGAATACCGTGAACGGGGATTTTGTGTTTGAAGTGAGCGAAGGGTACCTGATCGAGAACGGCATGATCGGCGAACCCGTGCGGGGGGCAACGCTCACTGGAAACGGGTCGCAAGTGCTTCTGTCGATAGACCAGGTCGGGTCCGACCTGGGTTTCTCCATCGGGACCTGCGGAAAAGATGGGCAGGGGTCGCCGGTCAGTGATGCGCAGCCGACGCTCCGGATACCGGAGATAACAATCGGCGGAGTCGTTGCATGATTTGCTGGGTTTGTTCGGTTTGTTCCGTGGACCTCATTAAACGGGTAAAATAACCAAACTAAGGGAAGAGACGCTTATGAGCATTCGCACGGCAATAATAACCCTGAGCGATAAGGGCGCAGCTGGGGAACGGGTTGATGAAAGTGGCAAGGTCATACGTGAAATGATCGGCGCCATCAACGCCTCCCCGGATCACTACGAGATCCTGCCGGACGATATAGATCGTATCATCGAGTCTCTCAAGAGACTGTCCGACTCGGGGGCAATCGATCTCATCCTTACCACCGGCGGCACCGGTGTGGCTCCCCGTGATGTGACACCCGAGGCCACGCTTGCGGTAATCGACCGCATGCTTCCAGGCATGGCAGAGGCCATGCGCGCCGAAAGCTTCAAACAGACGCCCCATGCCCTGATCTCCCGTGCCGTTGCCGGCATCAGAAAGCAGACCCTGATTGTGAACCTTCCCGGCAGTCCGAAGGCTGTACGGGAAAATCTTGCCGTCATTCTGCCCGCTCTTACCCACGCTGTAGAGAAAATGAAAGGGGACCCCGCTGATTGCGGGAATTCCTAAAACTTTTTGACTCCCGTAAGCCGCTCACTTCTCCGGGTGGTGGATGCTCCTGTTGCTTGGCTAAAAGCTCTTTTTTGGCCAAGCAGCGTTGCCGTTGACATGCACGGGGAGATAGTATAGAATTTTGCCGTTTAGAACTCGGGAAGGTTTTTCAGCTTTTCGAGTAGAATATCGTATAAAAATATCGATCTTTCCGGCAGAATGGCCCGGTTCTTCGCACGATTATAATGAGGAGGCTAAATGTTTTGTCCGCACTGTGGTAAGGAAATTACGGAAGGCCAGTCCTTCTGTCAGCACTGCGGATCGCGTCTTGTTGAGCCGGGTCCATCCTTGGTCGCGTCAGCAAGAGAAAAAACTCACTGGGAAAATCGGGAAGAGGTCGGTTTTTTTGCCGGGTTGTTTAAAACGATGAAAGACGCGCTGTTTACTCCCACCGCGTTCTTCCGGAAGATGTCGGTTTCGGGCGGCTTGACCGATCCCTTGCTGTATTCACTGATTGTCGGCATGGTCGGCATCATGGTGCATTATTTCTGGGATGTTCTTCTGTACAGCTCCATGCCGGACTTCCTGGAACCGGAGATGAAAACAGCTGCGGGCCGCAGTCTGGTCCACGGGTTCCGTTCTCCTTTTGCAGCTGTGGTAACGCCGTTTATGCTGATCTTCTGGCTTTTTGCGATTGCGGGGCTGCTCCATCTCTTTCTGCTCTGGGTCCGCGGGGCCCGTGCTGGATTTGAAGCCACCTTTCGCGTTGTATGTTACGGCGTGTCGCCATTTGTGTTCCTCATAGTCCCGTTCTGCGGAATGCCGATCTCGGCACTGTGGGTGGTGACGATTGCTGTCATCGGTCTCAAGGAGGCTCATGAAACAACGGGGGGAAGGGCCGCCTTTGCCGTCCTCTTCCCATTTCTTTTCTGTTGCGGGCTCCTCATGGCGGCAATTGCCCTGTTCATGGGTGCGATAGCCGCATCGTTCGGCAGCATGATGCATTTTTTCCAATAGCTTTCTCATGCGAGTCTTTTTCAAGAAGAGATCAGCCGGCCAGATAGAGTTCGGTGTCATCTATGGGGTGATTGCCATCCTTACCCTCTGTGCCGCCAGGTTATTGCCGATCCTGTCTATTGTTCCTGCCTGCACATTCAAACGACTTACCGGCATCCCATGCCCCACTTGCGGAGCCACGCGGGCGGCACTGTATTTATCGCAAGGCGAGATAGTTGCTGCTCTTGCTATGAATCCGCTGACCACTCTCGGTTTTATGGCTGCAATCCTGTATCTTCTCTATAGTGTCGTGACCTTGGCAGGCGATCTGCCGAGAGTCAATTTCCTCTTCACCAATCGGGGAAAAAATATGGTTCGGGCGGCTCTCGTCATCCTTTTATTTGCGCAGTGGTTCTATCTTATCCATACCTTGTGATCAAGACTTACTCTCCTGGGCTTTGCCTTCCAAGCCAATAATATTATTTACATTTCCCCATCAGTATGTTAATATTACAATCTTTTAGAATATCCTGTACTTATGGGCAGTTGCGGAGGTAAAAGGGTGGGCCGCGTAGTCATAGGTGTGGACCTCGGTGGTACGAATTTAAGGACAGGGCTTTTGAGCCCCGAGGGCGACATTCTCGATAAGCGCAAGGAAGCAACGTATGCTTCGGATGGCTGGAAAAAAGTCGTCCAGCGTTTGACGCAAAACATCGAGCGACAGCTGGAGATCGCTGCTCAGCGGGGATTTTCTGTTGTTGCCGTGGGCGTGGGAGTTCCCGGCGTCATCCAGGTGGACCGGGGCGTGGTTGTGAAGTCCCCCAATTTCCCTGACTGGAACAACCTTCCGCTCAAGGATGAACTGGAAATAGCGCTCAAGCTTCCAGTGACAATAGAGAACGATGCGAATGCGGCCGCTTTGGGAGAACAGTGGCGCGGGGCAGGGAGCGGCATCGGCAGCATGATCCTGCTGACGCTCGGTACCGGAGTCGGCGGGGGTATCATACTCAATAAACAAATATGGCATGGAGCCGACGGCATGGCCGGCGAAATCGGCCACATGACCATCCTTCCCGACGGCAGACTCTGCGGGTGCGGCAATACCGGTTGTCTTGAAATGTACGCGTCGGCCCGGGGTATCGTGCAGAGTTACCAGGAGGCCGGGGGAGCGCCGGTCATAAACGGCTCGGCCGAGATCACGTCGGCCCAAGTCTATCAGGCTGCCCGGGAGGGCAATGAACCGGCAATTCGTGTGATGCAGGACATGGGACGCATGCTCGGGATCGGCATTGCGAACCTGATCAACATATTTAATCCCGAGATGGTTGTGATCGGAGGCGGCGTGAAGGACGCGTGGCCGCTGTTTATCGGCGCGACAAAGGCAGAGATCAGAAAGCGGGCGTTCGAAGTCCCGGCCGAACGAACGGAGATCGTTCCGTCCCGTTTGGGTGACGATGCCGGGATGATCGGGGCTGCGGCCGTGGCGCTGCAGAAGATCGGCAATAAAAAGACTATATGATGAATCAATGACGAGGGTGAGAAGCGCCTTGGAGCTGTAAGGACGAGCTGTTTCTCCGAGCCCCAGAATTATTGTTTCGTCGATTTTTTTTATCTGTAAGGGACTATGGCAAGTACGAATATCAGGAATTTCTGCATCATCGCACATATTGATCACGGCAAATCTACTCTTGCCGACCGGATTCTCGAATATACCGGTGCTCTTTCGGACCGGGAAATGGCCGCTGCCGGCAGCGACCAGGTGCTTGACGATATGGACCTGGAGCGAGAGCGGGGCATCACCATCAAGGCCCATGCCGTGCGCCTCCATTATAAGGCTTCAGACGGCAGGGCCTATATCCTGAACCTGATCGATACGCCGGGACATGTGGACTTCACCTACGAAGTGTCCCGCAGTATGGCTGCCTGCGAGGGCGCGCTCCTCGTGGTGGACGCATCGCAGGGCGTTGAGGCCCAGACGCTGGCCAATGCCTATCTTGCCATTGATCATAATCTGGAGATGATACCGGTCATCAACAAGATCGATTTGCCGAGCGCAAACATAGAAGAAGTCAAGCACCAGATCGAGGATATCGTCGGGCTCGACGCGTCGGGCGCCATTCCGGCCAGCGCCAAGGCGGGGATCGGAACAAAAGAGATCCTTGAGTCGGTTGTCAAAAATATTCCGTCGCCTGCCGGCGACCCTGATGCGCCGCTCCGGGCGCTGTTGTTCGATTCCTGGTACGATACCTATCAGGGCGTGGTTATCCTCGTCCGCGTGGTCGACGGAACGGTGCGACCGAAGCAGAAGATCAAACTCTACTCGAATTCATCCGTCTATGAAGTTCAGTCCGTCGGGGTCTTTACTCCCAAGATGCAACCGACCTCGGAGCTTTCGCAGGGCGATGTGGGGTGCATCATCGCCGGCATCAAAAAGGTTTCGGATGCCAAGATCGGCGATACGGTCATGGATGCCGACCGGCCGGCTGATGGACCGCTCCCCGGGTATAAAGACGTAAAACCCATGGTTTTTGCCGGCATCTACCCGGTGATCAGCGAAGACTATGCGGATCTGCGCGACGCCCTTGAAAAATTGCGGTTGAACGACTCGTCCTTCACCTACGAGCCGGAGACCTCGCTTGCCCTCGGGTTCGGGTTCCGGTGCGGGTTCCTGGGTCTCTTGCACATGGACATTATCAAGGAACGGCTTGAACGGGAATTCAAGCTCGATCTCATTCCCACGGCGCCGACCGTGGTCTACCGGGTGACGAAGAACAGCGGAGAAATCGTCATGGTGGACAACCCGGCCAAACTGCCGGGGATCCAGGATGTCCTGCGGATCGAGGAGCCCATGATCATGGCTTCCCTTATCACGCCCGAGCAATACGTGGGTTCGCTCATCGCCCTGTGCCAGGAGCGTCGTGGTGTCCAGAAAGAGATCACGTATATCACCAAGGACCGGGTGCTCATCAGCTACGAACTTCCCCTGAATGAGATTGTGATGGATTTTTACGACAGGTTGAAATCGCTGACCAAGGGATACGCCTCGCTCGACTATGAACTCTCGGGCTATGTTGAGTCGGACCTGGTGAAACTCGACATGCTCCTGAACGGCGAGCCGGTTGATGCGCTCTCACTCATTACCCACCGGGACAAGGCTGCGATCCGTGGAAGGCAACTTGCCGAGAAGCTCAAAGAGGTGATCCCGCGGCAGCTCTACGAGGTGGTCATCCAGGCCGCTATCGGCGCAAAGATCATCGCGCGCGAGACCGTGAAGGCGCTGCGCAAAGACGTGACTGCCAAGTGCTACGGCGGTGATATCACGAGAAAGCGCAAACTTCTCGAAAAACAGAAAGAAGGCAAAAAGAAAATGAAACAGGTCGGCAGCGTGGAGCTTCCCCAGGAGGCGTTCCTTGCCGTGCTCAAGGTCGGGGAGTAATTTTCGTGAAGTACAAGTTTTAAATTGAAAATTTTCAGTCTGAAATTCATAATGACGGTTTGCTGAACGAACCCGTCCAGGAGGCAGGATGTCTGAAGCTGAGTTGGAAAAAGAAAAGACAAAGACATTTTACAAAGAATGGGTGGAGCCCTTTCTCATTGCGGCTGTTGTGGCCCTCTTCATCAGGCAATTTGTCGTGGAAGCGTTCAAGATACCGTCGGGCTCCATGATCCCGACGCTGACCATCGGCGACCATCTGCTCGTCAATAAATTCATTTACGGGCCGAGAATCCCCTTCACCGATACGAGGCTTTTTACCTGGAAGGAACCGAAACGCGGTGATGTTATTGTCTTCAAATACCCGGAGAATGAGGACAAGAATTTTATTAAGCGGGTCGTCGGTCTGCCGGGCGATAAGATACAGATAATCGATGGAAAATTATTCATCAACGATCAGGCTGTTCAGATAAAACCGACCAGTGGCCCTCATGATAAAAGTGTGGAGGAGGGGCCGTCGTTCGGTAAACCGATGTTCTACGAAGAACAACTGGGAACGGTCTCGCACATTATGCAGTATCTTGTCGATCAAGCCGGCAAAAATGATGGCCCTTGGCTTGTGCCCGAGAATTCGGTGT
>JAJXTW010000300.1 GCA_021783455.1 Nitrospirota bacterium
TCCGATCTAGCTTTTCTCCTGATGATTTCAAATGCGACAGCAGGCGTAGGGACGTCGCGGTTGGACAGATAGCAATGAACGCCGTTTGCCGCGAGGACCTTTACTGCTTCCTCGGCAAAACGTTCGGACAGGAAGCGCGTATCGTACCCGACAATGATGCCCTTATCCTTCAATCCCTGCGCAGCAAGGTGATCAGCAATGGCTTGCGTCACGACCCGCACCCTGCTGAAGGTAAAATCGTCGGCAATCACGCCGCGCCATCCCGAGGTCCCGAATTTTATTTTTTCAATAGCCATCGTTGTCCAAAATTTATCACAAAGCCGGGGCCATTGCAACTTGAAAAGAATTTCTTCCGCGGAATTCGCGCATGAACTTAAATTTTTATGATCTCCGCCGTCAGTGCATCCCCTACTTCCAGAATGGCAACAGAATTATACGGCGCATGACGCTTGTCGGTCGGGCTGCCGGGGTTCAAAAAATAAACTCCGTTGATCATGCCCCAGAAAGGAGTGTGTGAATGGCCGTACACGATAAGATCAACGTGGTCGAACTCCTTCCCGATCATCTCCTTCTGGACATCGATCTTAAATTTTCCGTGAATCAGTCCCGCACGATAATTCCCCAGCTGGATGATCTTTTTAAACGGAAGCCGCGCAAGCACTTCATCGTCGTCAACATTGCCCGCCACTGCTTCTACGGGAGCAATGGCCCTGAGCTCATCGAGGACAGAAAGAGAAACGATATCTCCCGCATGCAGGATAAGATCAACGCCGCGAAAAATATCGTATATGACGGGAGGCAGAGCAGGTGCGATCGTCGGCACATGAGTATCGGAAATCACCCCTACCTTCATGCTGACAGCAGCCGTTTCTTCAGGTCTTCTTTGAGCGTTGCCAGCAAGAGTTCCGATTGTTCTTTCGTCTGCATATTGCGCAGAATCGCCTTGCCGTTGGCTATTTCCTGCTCGCCGATGATCAGCGTAAGATCCGCTCCGGATTTGTCAGCCTTCTTCATCTGGCTTTTGAGGCTGCTGCCGGAATAATCCGTGTCAACGCGGATGCCGGCGGACCTGAGGTCATGGAGGATCGGAAGAGCAAACGCCACAGCCTCCGCGCCGAGAGCGGAAAGAAAAAGCGCTGGACAAGGCCGGGCGATATTCGTGCTGTTCATGAGCGAGATCGCCCGCTCAACGCCAAGCGCAAAACCAATGCCCCCTGTTGCCGGGCCGCCGATTTCCCGCACCAGGCCGTCGTACCTGCCGCCGGCTGCCACGGTGTTCTGGGCGCCCAGGTGCCCCATCACCAGTTCAAAGGTCGTACGGGTGTAGTAGTCGAGCCCCCGGACCAGCCGCGGGTTGATTTCAAAGGGGATGTCGAGCTTTCGCAGCCCGGCCTCGACAGTCTCAAAATGTTCTTTGCAAGGCGTGCAGAGGTAATCCAGCATGATTGGAGAGTCTGCGAATTTATCTCCATCCACCTTGCAGTCGAGCACGCGGAGCGGGTTCGTTTCGTATCGTCTTTGGCAGTCCCCGCACAACGTCGGCAGCTTGGCCTTCAGATAGGACTTGAGGGCGTCCCGGTAGGCCCCCCTGCATTCGCTGTCGCCCAGGGAGTTGATCTGGAGCGTCAGTCCGCCCACGCCGATCCGCGTGAACAACGCATGCAGCATTGCCAGAACCTCTATATCCACGTGAGGATGATCGAGACCGAGCGCTTCGACTCCGATCTGGTAGAACTGCCGGTACCTGCCCTTTTGCGGCCGTTCATGCCTGAACATGGGGCCCATATAATACAGCCGGGTAAGCTGGCTTTCGGCGTACATCTTGTGCTCGACGAAAGCGCGCACCACGCCGGCCGTGCCCTCGGGCCGCAACGTGATCTTCCTGCCGTCCCGGTCCTCGAAGGTGTACATTTCCTTTTCAACGATGTCCGTCGACACCCCGATGCTGCGCGCAAACAGTTCGGTATATTCGAAGACAGGCACACGGATTTCCGAAAAACCGTAGTCTTCAAACAGCTTGCGCGCCGTTGCCTCAAGATGCTGCCAGAGGGGCATGTCCGCAGGCAAGATGTCCTTTACGCCCTTGATTGCCTGAATTGCCATTCAAATTACCTTTCTCGTTACGGTTTCCTGATCAGTTTCCATGGATGTTTTTTAACATCCGCAGTCAGTTCTTTCAGATTGTTCGTAATTTCCTTGACGCTTTCCATTGTAGCGTCGATGTTCTTTTTGTTCTCACCGAGCATCGCATCGCTCTTTTCCGATATCGCCTTGATGTTGTTCATGCTTTCTTCGACTTTTTTCAGGATAACAGGCAGGTCCTTCAGTCCCTGTGCCACCTCGTCCTTGCTCGACGTCATCACCTTGATGTTTGCAGATACGTCCTGAAGGTTCGCAACGGTTGTCCTGAGGGACTTCGTGAAAGCGGGATCCCCGAGCATGGCATCAATATTGGTCGCGATGTTCTTGAGCTTGTTGACCACATCAAGAGCTGTCTTGGTCAGGTCCTCCATCTTGAACGATTCCTCTCCGATGATCACACCACCCTGTTCCAGGAGGGGCGACTGCGGCGAACCGCCGGTTAATTCCACATATTTTCCGCCTACAAGCCCGAGCGTCTTGATCGCGGCCTTCGTGTCGCGCCTGATGACCGTATCGCTGAACACGCTCAACGTCAGCTCGACCTTGCCTCCCAGCTCTGGCGCCACGCGGATG
>JAJXTW010000301.1 GCA_021783455.1 Nitrospirota bacterium
GCTGTCTCGCGCTCCGTGGCAGGCCAGCGTACGGCGGTCAACCTCCAGGGCATAGAGAAGGACCAGCTTTCCCGCGGCGACACGATCGTGAGCGCGGGCTTCTTTGCGCCGACCAAAACGCTCGACGCAAAGCTCGATCTCCTGAAACAGGCCCCGCGCGGGCTCAAGACCGGGGCGCGCGTCCGGTTTTACAACACGACCCAGGAAGCCATCGGCAGGATCACGCTCCTCGGATCAAGTACGCTCGCTCCTGGCGAGGAGGCATACGTCCAGATACGGCTTGAACAGCCGGTGATCGTCCAGCACGGAGACCGGTACATCCTGCGCTTCTATTCTCCCATGGAGACCCTGGGCGGCGGCATGGTGCTGAACCCTCATGCCAGACGGCATAAGAATGCGACGATGCAGGAGTCGCTCAAGAACCTCGCTCTGCTCGAAAAAGGAAGCAAGGAAGAAAAACTCGGACTGCTCATATCAGGGAAAGGCCTCACGGGAATGGAAGAACCCGAGGCCATCGGAACCATGGCCGCTGACAAGCAGGAAACGACGTCAGCCCTGGCTAGCCTGGCGCAGAAGAAGACGGTGCTGCGAGTGGACAGCCTCTACGTTCACGCATCCCATCTCGCAACGCTCGAACAGAAGGTCCTCGCTTTGATCAAAGAGTACCACAAGGATAACCCGCTCAAGCCCGGGCTTGACAAGGAAGAATTGAAGGGCGCGCTCAAAATGCGTCTCTCCGTCAAGGTCCTGAACATGACCGTCGACGGACTGATAAAGAAGAAACAGATCGAAGCAGAAGGCTCGAAACTCAAGGTCCCGGGCTTTAAAGCGGCCCGGGGCGCAATCCAGGACGAGGTCAAGAACAAGATCGTGGAAGCCATCACCAAAGGCGGCACCCAGCCGCCCGTGCGGGAAGAATTCCCCGTGCTCTTCGGCATTGAGGAAAGAGATGCAAAGGACCTCTTGAAGCTCCTTTCCGACGAAGGCCGCACCGTGAGGATCAACGACTCGCTCCATCTCGACAAAGAAGTCGTGGAAAGGGTCAGGGCGGATCTCAGGAAGTTTCTTGAAGAAAAGAAGGAGATCACCATGGCCGAATTCCGCGACCTGGCAAAGACCTCCCGCAAGTTCGCTGTTCCGATCATGGAATACTTCGACTCGCAAAAACTAACCCAGCGGGTCGGAGACAAGCGGGTGCTGCGGGGATAAACAGTCAACGTGTCTGAGCCAGATACGCCTCCACATGTTGCAGAATCGGCGCGCGCTATCTGCCAGACCTGAGAGTACTACTTCTGTTTCAAGGCATCCCGGATCTCGGTGAGAAGCAGTTCCTCCCTGGACGGAGCCTGCGCTTGCGGTGGCGTTTCCGATTCCTGCTTCTTTAACGAGTTCATCCCTTTGATTACTATGAAAATCGCAAAGGCAATGATGACGAAGTCGACAAGAGACTGAATGAACTTGCCGTAGTTCAGCGTTACGGCTGCGGCGCCTCCGCTCGCCTCCTTAAGCGTCACTGCAAGGTCGGCGAAATTGATCTTGCCGAGCAGCATGCCTATCGGCGGCATGATGACGTCCGCGACAAGCGACGATACGATCTTTCCGAACGCTGCCCCAATGACGATGCCCACTGCCATGTCGGCTACGTTGCCCCGCATGGCAAATGCCTTGAACTCCTTCATCATTCCCATGATTTTATCCTCCTCAGAGTCGGCCACCCTTTTCCGCTGAAAAAAGTTTATTGAGATGGGGCGGGTTTAATCTGCAGCAGGTCCGCTAATTGGAAGCTTTTGCAAATCCGATCAGATGAATCAGATCGTGAATAATATAGGCAAGAAATAGCAAGATTCACATGACTTGTCTCCTGCTTACCCTTTAGAACAAATAATAGATGAGAATACCGTAGCATAGATCATAGGAATGGTCAATACCGTTAGTCACAAAAGGGTGCGCGCGGAAAAATTCATTAAGATCAGAAGGCTAACTAATACATCGATTGCACTTGCCTTTTAAAATCTTTTATTGTATGTTTTTCAAAGACGCAGAACTCCCGGAAAAATCATCGGGAACAATGATTAAGAGAGCAAGGAGAGCCATCCGTGGTAACCGTAAAAAAACCCTATGTCATAACCCGGGGAAAGGTCATCTTCGACTATTCCACCATCTACTGCGAGACGCCGGAGAAACTGCTGAAAAGCGAACTCTTCCTTGAGATCGTGGAGAGGTTCATCGAGCGGATCGCGTCTCGCGGAAGTTCGCTCTTTGCGTTCCTGCGGGACAAATCCCCTTCCGTGGAACGGGGCCGGATGTCGGCCTATCTCACCAACGTGTTCCGGCTGCTTTCCAGCCACACAGCGGAAGAAATTTCCTCCATGAACAGCGAATTCGACCCGCTCCTTTCGGAAAAGGAAAAGCTCTTTGAACTGATCGAGGAGTTGTACAACTACTGGAGACGGTTCGAGCGGTTCATCTATCTTGAGGCGCCGCAGCGGTCCGCCTACGCCAAGAACAGCCTGCACCATGCCCAGTTCATCAAATCGAACGAAGAGTTCAAGACCCTCGTCCTCTACGTATACCGCCGCATCAGCGAGAACCTGATCGGCGAAAACCCCCGCGTGTACCGTCAGCTGCCCGCGGGAGCGAACATGGGCATGCTGCTCGAAAAAGTCTCGTGGAACTGTCCTGAGCAGTACGGGAATCTCAGGAACATT
>JAJXTW010000073.1 GCA_021783455.1 Nitrospirota bacterium
AAGCGAGGTCGCGCCTGCGGAAAGCGGTCCATAGAGGATGTAGCTGTGGCCCGTGACCCATCCGATGTCGGCGGTGCAGAAATGGATGTCTTCTTCATGGTAGTCGAAGATCCACTTGAAGGTAAGGTTCGTGAAGAGCAGGTACCCGCCGGTCGTATGCAGCACGCCCTTGGGTTTTCCCGTGGACCCGGACGTATAGAGGATAAAGAGCGGGTCTTCGGCGTCCATTTTTTCCGGTTCACAGAAATTCTTGATGTCCTTGGCCGCCATTTCCTCATGCCACCAGGTGTCCCGGTTGGGTTCCATGTTGACCTTGCCCGTGCCGGCCCGCTGGGCCACGATGACGTCCTTGACGGTGGGGCATTCGTGCAGGGCTTCGTCCGCGTTCGCCTTCAAGGGCACGAACCGTCCGCCGCGCAGGCCTTCGTCCGCGGTGATCACCATGGTCGATTGGCAGTCCTGGATGCGGTCCCGGAGCGACTTGGCCGAGAACCCGCCGAATACCACGCTGTGGATCGCGCCGATGCGGGCGCAAGCCAGCATGGAGATCGCGAGCTCCGGGATCATAGGCAAATAGATCGTGACCCGGTCTCCTTTTTTAACGCCCTTCTTTTTGAGCACATTGGCGAACCGGTTTACTTCATAGTAAAGCTGTTGATAGGTGAAGGTCTTGTACACGCCGCTGTCCGCTTCCCAGATGAGCGCGGCCTTATTCCTCGTGGCAGTCGTGATAAACCGGTCAAGGCAGTTCACCGAGGCGTTCAGTTTCCCGCCGCTGAACCACTTGATCGAAGGCTTCATAAAATCGTACTCGAGGACCTTGTCCCACTTCTTGTACCACGTAAGGTTCTTCTCCGCCATCTCGGCCCAGAACTTCTCCGGGTCGTCAACGGACTTTTTGTAGAGCTGCTCGTATTCCTTCATGCTCTTGATATTAGCTTGTTTGCTGAATTCCTTTGACGGCGGAAAAGTCCTCTTTTCCGTCGACAGGACTTGAATACTGTCATCTGCCATTCCCGATTCCTCCTCTCTGGATTACCACAATGCGGCCGGAGGCCGCACACAAAGCATACCCGAAAAATGCGGATATGTAAAGCCAAGGGGCCCATCAGAGGGCATTGCTTGTGCTCTCCGCCTGTTCATGGCAGGCCACGCCGCCCTGCCCTGAAATAAAAGAAGTGAATCGGTGAAGCGGATCCGGGGAAGAACTCCGCGTTGGCTTTCACCGATTCACTTGGGGACGTTTCAAATCTGACGCCTTGCAGACTACAGACTATTCAGCGCCGATACCCACATACTCCCTGACCTTCTCGGCGTCGAACTTCTCCTGGGCCTCTTTATCAGGATTCATGAGCGAGACCAGGATACCGATCAGGAACGCGGCTGCCATGGAGAAGAGGCCCGGGTTTCTGAGCGGGAAAATAGCCTTCGGCATGGCCGCGTCCGCTTCCTTCTTCTTCGCCGTGAGCGCGTCCTTTTCCTGCATCTTTGCCGACACCGATGCCTGGACTCCCGCATTTTTCTTCTCGGCGGCCGCCTTTTGCTTCTTCTTCATCTTTGCGACGGCATCCGCGCTCACCATCTGTTTCTGCAGATCGGCGATCTGCGTATCAACAGCTGCGGCTGCGACGGTGATCTCCTTGACCTGCGCGTTCACCTTCGCCACTTCATTCTTTTGCATAATGTCAACCCACACGGTGGGGCTCAGGATGAGGAGCACGACAGCGACGATCAGGCCGGTATAGATGCTCGTTACCGCTCCGTAGGTCGTGAATTTTTTCCACATGATGGACATGAGCAGCGCCGGAAAGTTGGCGGAGGCGGCGATTGCGAAGGTCAGACCGACCAGGAACGCGACGTTCTGTCCTTTGAACAGGATTCCGAGAAGGATCGCGCATATGCCGAGACCGACGGTTGCGATTTTAGCGACCTTCACTTCTTCTTTTTCATTCGCGACGCCGCGGCGGATCACGCCGACATACAGGTCGTGAGACAGGGCCGATGCGCCGGCAAGCGTGAGACCCGAAACCACGGCAAGGATCGTGGCAAAGGCAACAGCCGACAGGAAACCGAGGAAGATGTTTCCGCCGAGGGCTTCTGCCAGGAGCGGACCGGCCATATTGCCGCCCGCGTCAATGCCCATGATGACCTTCTGGCCAACGAGCACGGCGGCGCCGAAGCCGATGGTCACGGTCAGAATGTAGAAATAGCCGATGAAGCCCGTTGCGTAGAACACCGACCTCCGCGCTGTTTTTGCGTCAGGCACGGTGTAGAATCGCATCAGGATATGGGGAAGACCGGCGGTGCCGAACATGAGGGCGAGCCCGAGCGAGAACGCGTCAACGGGGCTCGTCACCAGTCCGCCCGGCTCCAAAAACTTCTGCCCCAGCGGCGTTGCAGAGGCTGCCTGCTTAAACAGCTCGGCGTAGCTCCACCCGAACTTGCCGAGGGTCAAGATCACGAGGATCGTGGCGCCGCCCAGAAGCAGGCCGGCCTTGATGATCTGCACCCACGTCGTCGCGACCATGCCGCCGAAGATGACGTAGGAGATCATGAGCGCGCCGGTAACCACGATGGCCAGCTCGAACGGAAGACCGAACATGAGCTTGATCAGCGTGCCCGCGCCCACCATCTGCGCAATCAGGTACGTGAGTACGACGACCAGCGAGCCCGCGGCAGCTGCCGCGCGGATCGGCCGCTGCTGCAGCCGGAAGGCCACGACGTCTGCGAAAGTGTATTTGCCGAGGTTCCGAAGCGGCTCCGAGATCAGGAACATGATGATGGGCCATCCCACAAGCCAGCCCACGGAGTAGATGAGACCGTCGTACCCTTTGGTGGACACGAGGCCCGCGATGCCGAGGAACGAGGCTGCGCTCATGTAATCGCCGGCAAGCGCAAGCCCGTTCTGGAAACCGGTGATGCTTCTGCCTGCGGCGTAAAAGTCCTTTGTCGTTCTCGTTCGTTTGGCCGCCCACCAGGTGATCACCAGCGTGGAAATGACAAAGAGAACAAAGAACGCGACTGCAACCGGATTAGCCTGTCCGATGATTGTCTGGTGCATGTTATCCACCTACCTTTTCTATGACTTTTTTGACAAGTTCGTCATACTTCACGTTCGCCCACCAGATGTAAATCCCGGTGAAGACCCATGACAGCAGGATGGTCCCCACTGCGATCGGGATGCCGATCGTGGCCGCGCCGTCAGGGCTCATCTTCTGCGAGAGAAAGGGCTTGCCTTCCGCAACCAGATAAATAAACCCAAAATAGAGCACGAGCTCAAGGATCGTCAGAATGATGGAGATAGTGTTCTTCTGACTTGACAGCTTTATGAAATCCGGGTCATTCAAGATGTCTTCCTTCTTTAACTTACTCATAATTCATCCTCCTTTTTTAGTGTTTGATCCTAAAAGTTGCTGAACTCCCCCGATAAATTGAAGTGATCACCCCCTTTGAACGGAATTCCTATTTTAATCAGGTCCCCGATGTCCTCTGCTCCCGCCTCGATCAACAGCGGGAGAAACCGTTGCAGCAGCTGGGCAGTAATAAAGGCATCCATCAGCGCATTGTGCGCGCCGTTGACCGGGACTTCGAAGCATTTCACGATATCATACAGCCGGTATCCCGCGAACGGCGTTGCGAAGCAGTCGCGGGACTTGTTCCTCTTGCGGAGCCATTCATAGATGGTGAACGTATCGATTGCCGGGTTCGGAATATCCTTGCCGCTGATCCGCTTCATTTCGCGATTCAGGAAACTGAGGTCGATCGAGATGAAGTGTCCCGCAAGGATCGCATCGCCGCAAAACTCGGTGAATTCGGCAAGCACCGTGTCGATACCAGGCTTTGCCGCGACCTCCGACGGCGTGATCTCGTGGATGATAACACTCGAGGCCTTGAGCTCCGTCCGAGGGCTTACGAGCCGATAGAACGTGTTCCCGAGCTCAATCCTCCCTCCGGTCATCCGAACAGCCCCGATCGACACAATGGAATCTTTTTTCTCGTCCAGCCCGGTCAGTTCCGTGTCGAGGACCACGTACTGCGCCTCGGAGATAGGCACGCTCGTGTCAATCTTTTGCTTATTCTTTTTTCGCTCGAAAAGGCTCAGCATGCTTTGAACCAGTGGAACTAATTCCTAATTCCTAATTCTTAATTCCTAATTCCTAATTCTTAACTTCAGCCCCTTTACCAGATGAGCGATTTATACCGCTCGATGATGAGGTCCTGCACTTTTGAGATCAGCTGGAAAGACTCTTTGACCGATCTCTTCTCGAGGTTGCTCAACCGGTTCGGGTTGATAAAATTGTCCGGCGCCTGCCCGGAGCTGATCTGCTGGTACTGATGGTGTATCCGGAGCAGCATGATGAACTCAAACGCGTGTTCGAAATCATCGGCATATTCCTCGACGATCGTATGCATGCTTCGCAGGGTTTCGATCCGTTCCAGGGTCGACGTTTCGGAGATCCCCTTCTCAAGCGCAAAGAGCCGCACTATGTCAATGAGGGGCGCCAATCCTTTGATCTTGAGGTTAAGCTCGTCCTTGTGCTCGCCCCCCTTCTCGACCACGAAGGACTTGAAGAAACCGATAGGCGGCTGGTTCTTGATCGCCATGTTGGCGAGATAGCCCAGGAACACCTTCTGGTCCGCGAGGAGCGATTTCAGATCGTCCCGGAGGACATCGGCGAGCGACAATTCCCCGAACATGGGCCGGAAATCGAAGAAGGCCACGGAGTTCAGCACCGCCTCGGCCGTGGGAGTGGAAACCCAGCTCAGGAAATACTTTTTCCAGACCTTGAGCGGCTGGCACCACTGCGGGTTGCTCGCCATGTAATTCGCCGGGCAGAGCGGGAAGCCGCACTGGAGGAGGCTGTCGCGCACCTGCTCGGTAAAAACCATGAAATATTTTTTTGCGGCCTCGGCCTCTGCGTCCGTCGCCGGATCGGCGTAGATGAGGGCATTGTCCTGGTCCGTCTTGAAGGTCTGTTCCTTGCGGCCCTCGCTCCCGAACACGATCCAGCAGTAGGGGACCGGCGGCTTGCCCTGCTTCCGCTCGGTGAACTCGACAACTTTGCGCACCAGCCGGTCGTTGATCTCGGTAATCACTTTGGTGATGTTGCTCGCCTTGGCTCCTTCCTTGAGCAGGAGCCCCACGATATTGTTGATCTTCTTCGATACGGGGATGAGTCCTTCGATGGTTTGCTGGCTTTCGATGTCCTTGGTAAGCGACAGCGGCGACGTACCCTGCAGCATCATGAGGTCGTGATTCGTGATCACGCCTGCCATGGCGCCGTCTTTTATCACGAGGACGTGATGGATGTTGTACTTGATCATCTTGAGCACGGCTTCGAAGCAGTAGTCCCGGGCATCAACCCTGATCAGGGTCGTACTCATGATGTTCTTGACCGGCTCCAGGACATTTCTCCCTTTCGCCACGACCTTTTCTCGAAGGTCCCGGTCCGTGACGATGCCCGTCGGAATATTGTTCTTGTTCATAATCACAATCGAGCTGATGCGGTTCTCCGACATGATCACCGCAGCCTCGCGGATCGCCGTGTCCTCCTGTGTGGAGATCACTCCCTTGATGGCCATGTCGCCCACCCGCGTCGTGAACAGGAGACGGTCGCTCCCGCCGTAAAACATGCTTTTGTCCTGCATCTCCTGGTAGGTCCGGTCGATGTATTTGGTGATGTGCGACTTGAAAAAGTACTCGGTGAAGGAAAGCTGCGAGTCGAGGAGTTTCAGAAGCATTTCCTTGCCGAGCAGGTAGCAGAGGGTATCGTCCACGGCCGTGATGTTCGACCGCACCCGGTCCTTGCCCACCAGCGACAGGAAGCCGAAGGTGTCCCCTTCGCCGCGGTAGTCGATCACCACTTCGTCGCCGTGCTCGGATGTCATCGAGACCTTCACGCCGCCCTTCTTGATAATGCGGAGAGCGTCGCTCGGCGGCTCGTCTTGTTTCAAGATGACCGTGTCCTTGGGGTAGAACTCCATGGACAGGTTCAGGGCAATGGTCTGCAGGTTTTCATCATCGAGGAACTGGAAAGGCGGCACCTTCTTGAGAAAGGAAATCACGTCTTCCAGGATCATGTTGCTGCCAGGGTTCGGTCGAATGGCGGAATGCATGCGGCAAAATTTGCAAGTGAGATGCCAAATTATTGAGCAGGCGGGGATACAAGGGAAAATGAAACTTGGATAAATGGTCGGATTGGGAATTGCTCGAAAGCCCTGCTATACAGGCAGCGTGGGATGGATTGAGCTGGATTATTAAATTACAATGAATTCAATATGTTTTTATTGATTGATGCTTTCCAAAATGGGAGGAGATGAAAGACAACAGCATGGAATAAAATTCTGGTTGATAGAGGATTACATATTACAAATAGGCACTTAGCTGATTATTTTTTTAGAATGCGACGAGAATCTTTCTGTTCATTTCCTGTTTATAGCTCAACACGTAACTAAAAGTAATTTCACGGTACACGCCGAAGATACGAAAAGTAACCGGTTGCAATGATGCACAACAATGCATAATATTCTCGAATATCACGCATACTGCCCTGCGGCATAGCCTGATGCCCATGCCCAGTGGAGATTGTATCCGCCCAGTTCTCCGGTCACATCAACAACCTCTCCGATAAAATAGAGGCCGGCTACCTTCTTCGCTTCCATGGTCTTTGAGGAGAGTTCATCGGTATTGACCCCGCCAACAGTCACTTCAGCGGTTTCATACCCCTCAACGCCTTTAGGAATGATCTTCCACGCGTGTAAATGCTGCGCGAGCTCCTTCAACTCTTTGTCCGAGGTTTCATTCAACGGCTTTGCGATCATCTTGTAGTCGCACCAGGTCTGGACAAAGCGTTTGGGAAGGTATTGAGCCAGGAGGTTCGGCATTTCCATCTTGCTTTGCCGCCTGGAGAGATGTACCTCGAAGACGTCTGTATCAGGAAGGAGGTTGATGGTGAGCGGCCCTTTCGGATTCCAATACAGGGATGCCTGGAGCGCAGCGGGGCCGCTCAGGCCCCGGTGGGTAAAGAGAATGTTTCCGCGAAATTGCTTTGCCTCGCAGGACACCACGGCCTGAAGCGATATGCCTGCCAGGCCTTTGAAGACCTTCTGGTCCTCCCCTGCAAAGACGAAAGGGACAAGCGCAGGCCTGAGCTGAGTTACCTTGATCCGGAACTGACGGGCGATGTCATGACCGAAGCCGCTCGCACCAAGCTTGCCGTAGGAAAGGCCGCCGGTCGCGATGATCAATGACTCCGATGAGAAAACACCCTCGGCGGTCGTGACCAGAAAACACTCGCCTCGTTTGACGTCCGCCACGCGGCAGCTCAGGAGCGTCTCGACTCCCGCGTTTTTACATTCTGTCTCAAACATGTCGATGATATCGTGGGAGCTCTTGACGCAGAAGATCTGGCCTGCTTCCTTTTCGTAATAAGCAATATGGTGTTTCTCGACAAGGGAAATAAAATCCCGCGGTGTGAACCGGGCAAGAGCGGATTTGCAGAAATGGAGGTTGTTGGAAAAATAGTGGTCAGCCGTCACGTTCAGGTTCGTAAAGTTGCTCCGTCCGCCGCCGGAAATACGGATCTTCGAGCCTGTCCGTTCAACATGGTCCAGCACCAGCACCGAACGCCCGCGCTTGCCGCATTCAATTGCGCACAAAAGGCCCGAGGCGCCTGCGCCGATGATGATAACGTCTTTTTTGCTTACGGTTCCCTCACTCAATGAAATCATCGCCGATCGAATGCATCGTTTCTCCCCTGAGTAAACTGCGCACAGAATAACATCATTTTTTTTCTTACGCAAGAAATTAGTAATTGCTTCAACCTGCCCGAAAAAGAATCTTGACTATAATTTTTTGCCTCCGTATAATTCAACCATGAAGGGAATTATCCAGAAACGAATAGCGCTTCTTTTTGTGGCGATACTTTTCATCCTCGCGCTTGTTCCCGCTTATTATCCGCTCGAAGATGAGGCCCTGCGCAACGACGGCTCCTTCTCCAGTGTCTATGGACTTCTTTTTGCCGCGGTAAGCCCCGTTTATTTTTTCGATCATGACCTTTGCTGGACAGAGACCTCTCCGCCTCAGAAAAACATCGGCATCCTGCCGAAGGTGCTTTTCTCTTCATCAGAAACCCGTGCCCCTCCTGCGTAGTCGCCCCTTGATTCACCGATTCATGTAACCAGGATAGACAGTGCATTCAGAAACGATTACTCGCCTCTTCCGCTCTCGACAGCATAAACTTCTCATGAGAAGCTGGCCTGCGTGATCGCTTGTCTTCCGGGCTGTCTAAAGTGCAACGAAAAAACTAGTGGAGCCCCCTCCGGCAGGAGCCGGAGGCTCCCTTTAACATGCGACCTCCCGCGGACTACGGCGTATTACCCCCGGCAGGAGCCGGGATTGCAAGTCGCGGGATTCCTGAGGTGAACATATGCTGCCTTTTCAAGCTGAAGCACAAAACAAGGAAACCTTCCATTGCGAGTATTGCAAGAACGAATTTCAGGCTACCGTCGCCACGTGGGTCGATGTCTCACGGACTCCCTACGTTAAAACAATGCTGCAGGAATGGGAGTTTAATATGATTGCCTGCCCGCACTGCGGGAACCGGCAATTTTCAGACACCGCGTTTTTCTACGAGGACTTTGAGGAAGGGCTGCTGATCGCGGTTTTTCCGAGTATCCCGGAAAACCACACATCCCTGGAAGAGGGAATCAGGCAACAGTACGGCTACTACCCGGCGATAGAGTTTTTTTACGATATGACGCAGTTGTGGCTCCTGATCCATCTGCAGGAATATTATAAGAACAACAAGAATCGGCTTACGCAGTCGATAATCGGCAAGGGAAAAGAGCGCCTGCAAAAATTTCTTTTGTTCCTCAAAACTGACCCGCTCATGATTGCAATACGTGAGACCCTTACGGGCACGCTGTCAGGGGAAAAAACGGGCGCCGATCTCCAGGACATCCTGTGGCACGCTCTTGTGAAGATAGAGGGAGGGTCTCCCTTGCCCCGGGACCGCGCGGTATTTGCGGGTCCGCTGGCTTCATGACGTCAGCCGGATGTGTGAGTGAATGTCGCCCTAAGATCGATGGGCGTGTTCCTGCAATCCTGATGTAGGGGGAAGTGTATCTGCCGGACGATCGGCGATTCCTTCAAAGGAGATGAACGGTCGTGCACATGAGGAGATACAGCGCAGCTTTTAACGTCGTTCTTATCGTGGTCATCACCTACGTGCACTATTCCTCTATCGGGGAGGGCCATACGCTGCACAGTATCTACCGGGAATTATATTATATCCCGGTGTTTCTGAGTGCGCTCGCCTACGGCCTGAGGGGTGCCCTGCTGTCTTACCTCCTGGTCTTTATTCTCTATCTCCCCTACGTTATCATGACCTGGCCCGGCGCGCTTCTCTATGAAACAAACCAGCTGCTGCCGCTTTTGTTGCAGGGACTGTTCGCAGTCATGGCCGGCTACCTGGTCGATCGAGATAGAAAACAGCGGTATCAATTGGAACGGGAACGCTATCTTGCAGACGTCGGCCGCATTACCACGGTCATTGTCCATGATCTGAAGAACCCCCTCATTGCCATCGAGGGTTTTGCGAGACGAATCAAGGAAGGCAAAGGGAAAACCGGCGCCGCGGTGCAGGTGATACTGGATTCGGCCGAGCAGATGCAGAAGATCGTGAACAGCGTGCTTGATTTTTCCCGGCAGCTCCAGTTGGACGTCAGGGAAGCGGATCTCAGGGATATCGTGCGGCAAGCGGCGGAGTCATGCAGGATGAAAGCGGAGCAGCGGGAAGTGCTCCTTTCCGTCGACCTCCCCTCGGTTCCGGTATATCAGAACATCGACAGCTTTCACCTGGAGAGGGCCCTCGTCAATCTCATTACGAATGCCGTAGAAGCCTCAGGTAAAGATCAGAGGGTTTCAATCGTCATGGTGATGGGCAATGCCGGGACAGCTGTCAAAATTGCAGATGCAGGCCCCGGTATGGACAAGAGCGTCCTTGAGAACATATTCGTTCCCTTTTATACGAAAAAGCGCGACGGTACCGGGCTCGGCATGCCCATTGCAAAAAAGATCATCGAAGGGCACCAGGGAAAAATTCACGTCAACAGCAAGCCTGGCCAGGGAACGGAAGTAGTCATAGAACTACCCTGTAGTCTGAAGAAACAAGACAGGTGAACAGTACGGAAAGCCTGCTGTTTCTGCTTTACTCCTGAGAAGGCCAAACAAACATGTTTCAAGTGAGAGCTCTCGAACGGGATTCGTAACGCGCAAACGTACTTTTCTTGCTTTTGTTTCCGAAAAGGCGCCCCGATGACTGCTTACACCAGCTCAAAGGCCGTCACGACCGCTATGAACGACAGTAAAACCAAACCAAAGAGGAAAATCAAGTCCGCAATTCTCTCGTACTGCTCCCCCCGCTTCTTCGCGCGCATTGATGCATAGGAGAAAAGGCTGGCGGAAAGGAAAATCAGGATCGTGACGCCGTCCAATTTGTCGATCAACTTATCGAAGGCGTTCACTTTTAAGATTTTTTTAAACGTAAGTATCAGGAAGCACAAACCCAAAAGGTTTGAAGACACCGGCAGGATATGCTTGGATATGTTTTTTCTATCGTTGTTCTCGTCATGCATTATTTCCCTCATCGAGCCGTTCGAACAGCACTATTCAAAATTCGTATATCCCTTCAAGAAAATTCCGTGAGTACTTGTCAACCGCGTTGTCGTCATGCAGCAAAGCATCGAGCTGACGCGCATAGGCGATCAGGCGGCCTGTTTGGTCCAGGATCCGCTCCATCTCCTCCCGGCCCAGTCCCGCGAGGCGGGCGATCAGCAAATCCCCTTTGATTTTTATGTTAAAACCGTATTCCTTCAAAATGCGCGCCAGAAGCTCCAGCCGCCTCGACCGTTTTGTCAGATCGGTCGCCCCGCCGGCGAAGCGGAAATAGACGTGATTGTTTTTCGCGTTCTCGCTGCAAAAGCAATCGACCATGTTGAAATGGTATCCGAACCGGATGCTCATGTTCACGTATTCGCGGGAGATGACCGCCACGTTATATCCCGCCGTGCTGTCCGTAGCAGCGGTAATGTCCGGCATCCTCATCATGCTCGAAAGAAAATCCTGCGCCCTGAGCGCCACGGCCCCGGAATGCCATGCCCCGGGATGGAGCATGCCTTTGACGATTGCCTTGAACGGGATTGACGTGATCTGCTCGAAGGTCGCCGTTCCCTCCGACCTTCCCTCATCCAGCCCCCCGCCCATGTCCATGACGAGGATGCCGGTCGGCACAGGCAGTTCCAGCCGGGTCACCGTGCCCCGTTGCCTCAGTTTTACGCTCCCGCCGCGCGCGCTCTCCACCAGCTCGGCAACGGACTTCTCGTGCATGAACCGCAAAATGTCGTGCAGGGTCCTGCAGCGCTCGGGCGTGAACTCGTCCATGAGCGGGTCGATAAGATGAAGCGGAGAGATGTAACGAAGGATATACCGCTTGCGCCGGAACTCGTACACATTCTCCATCTGCCGTGCAGCCTGACCCGCTTTCGTCAGCAGCTCCCGGATGATCCCGCTGTAGATCGTCGACGCATTATTTTCTCCGGCGACGAGCGTGACGGCCTGTCCCTGTTTCAGGATTTCCATGGCCTGGGGCATATTCACGATGGTCGGGACGTTCAATTCCCGGCAAAGCGCCGCCATATGGCTGGTCTGCGATCCTGTTTCGGTTATGATAGCGGAAATATACGGCATGGCCCTGACAAAGAGCGAGGAATCATGGGGAGCGACCACGACAGCCCCTTTCGGGATAGTCGAGATATCCTCGGGCTTCCTGACAATGACGACCATGCCGGCGCCAATGCCGCGCTGGACAACCATGCCGCGGTCTTGCGCAAGAATGAAGTGGCCTGTCAAGGAAGCGGCGCTCGCGCTCTTTGCCGGATCAAAAGCCTGATCCACGGTCTGAACGCTCAAGGGACGGGCCTGGAGAATAAAAATCGAGCCTTTTTTATCGACGGCCCATTCAATGTCCCGGGGCGTGCCGAAGTATCGTTCGATAATTATGGCCTGTCTTGCCAGCGTTGCTATTTGCTCGGGAGTGAGACAGGGCTGCTCCTTGAGTTCGTCCGGGGTCTGGACTTCGATTGTCCCCCCTTTTGAGCTGCTCACGATCATGGATTTTTTGTTG
>JAJXTW010000074.1 GCA_021783455.1 Nitrospirota bacterium
AGCCGGAGGATTGCAAGTCGCGGGATTCACCCGGACACTGCCCGTCTGCTGTTTGAGACTGCAACGAGGCGCCTGCACGGCTGTTCTCCTGCCCGCCCTCACTGCGCCGATACCGTTAGTATTCGAATCTGATGCCGGCTCCGCCCGTCATCTCGTGGCCTGCCTTGAACTCGAGCAGAATCATGAATTTCTGGGTCAGCTTCCACTCAAGACCCGCAAACGCATTCACGTAGGAGTCCTGCTTATCGGGGAGCGAACCATTAAGGGCCGACATGGCAAGGCCGCCGTAGGGGACGATCTTATACCCCCGGTCGGTCAGGGGTAAGCTCTTACTGGCGATGGTCGCAAAGGTCAGCTCGGTCGCGTTTTTGCTGTTAATGATCGTGTTATCGACGCCAAGATCCACGGCGAGGTCGATCGGGATTCCCTCGGTCTCCTTCGCAAGTTGGTACTTGAGATCGGCGCCCATAAGGGCCCCGATATTTTCTCCCGAGGCAAGCCTTGCCGATGTGACGCCGAACCTGACGCCCAACTCCATCAAGGCGCCCATGCCGTACCGGATTTCCGGGTAGTAGCTTACGTAGTGTTCGCCCACCGTATAATTAATCCCGGCTTGGGTCATGCCGGGATCGAGGCTCTCCCCCGTCATAAATTCATTTTCCGTGAGAGAACTAAATGCCGATGCCCGGTTTGCCGGCAGCATCACCGCGGCACTGATAATAAAGATGAGCGTAAAGACTTTTTTCATGGTAAACGCCTCCCTGCATATATGACCGTCGGTACGGCGAGTCGAAATATAGCATCAAACCTGGTAGTTGACAAGAAAAAAAGCCGGGAGACAACGTATGCGGATAAAGGAAAAGAGGGAAACCGTGCGAAAGCGCATTGGTGAGACCGGCACGTGAGCCGTTCATCTCCACTCGGCAGGCCGGCAAGGCACGTTGATTGATTAACCGTCCTTGTTCAATTCAACATTCCAGTAGAGATAATCGCGCCAGCTTAAGGGAGCGTTCTTGATGCCGATGGTAAGCGTGACAACGGGCATCCACCGCGGCTTTGCCGGCGGACGGATAAGGCGCATTTTCGCCTCCTGCGGGGTCCTGCCGCCTTTCCTGTTATTGCAGGCCAGACAGGCGGTCACGATATTTTCCCAGGTGGCCTGACCGCCCTGCACCTGCGGAATAACGTGGTCGAAGGTCAGGTCCTCGGCGGGATATTTCACGCCGCAGTACTGGCAGGAATATCTATCGCGCTGGTAGATATTGGCGCGGGAGAAACGCACCTCCCTGCTGCTGCGCTTCACTTTCACCAGTTTGAGCAGCCGGAGAATGGAGGGAAGTTTGAAGGTAATGGACACTCCCCGGACGTCACGATCGTAGAAGTCGATGACCTCCACCTTGCCCTGGGTCAGTAAGGTGATCGCCCTCTGCCACGATATGATCTTTAACGGTTCAAATGTTGCATTCAGGAGCAGCGTCCGTTCCATTGCAACCCTCGAGATGCCGGGAAATCTGAGGATAGAAAACCATTAAAATTCACGTTGTTGACATATAAAAATACAGAAAATGTTAGCATTTGTCAATACCTTTGAAAATTCGTATAATTGGATCATGACTGATTCGGAAGAAGCAAGAACGGAGCTGGCCGCCACCGCCGGCGCGGAGGTGTTCGCGCGGCTTCTCCACGACCCTTCTTTCAGGGTGATCAGAGCGCTGCTCGGAAACAGCAACCTGCGCGAAGAGGATGTGCTGATCCTGGCGAGCAGGAAAAATCTGCCTGTTGACGTTCTCGAGTCGATCGCCAGGGACAACCGCTGGGCAAAAAGCTATCCCATCCGCCTCGCCCTTGCAAAAAATCCGAAAACTCCGCTGTCAATATCGCTTGCCATCGCGCGCTACCTCCACCTTTTCGACATCACGGAGCTGTCCCGCAGCACGCTTATCCCGCTTGTCTTCAGGCACAAGGTCGAGTCCATAGTCATTGAACGGATTCCCGGCATGGCGCTCGGCTATAAGAAATCGCTGGCGAAAATGGCGGTGGGGAACGTCCTTCTGAAGCTGCTGCAGGACCGCGACACGGAGGTGGTCGCATTGTGCCTCGATAATCCCCGAATGCAGGAAAGCCATCTCTTCAAAGTCATCAGTCGCAAGGACACAGCCGCGGAAACCATCCGGATGATCGCTGAACACCGGAACTGGTCCGGCCGCCCGCTGGTGCGGTATGCCCTGGTCCGAAACGAGCACACGCCGCTTGCTTTCTCGGAACGTTTTCTCCAAACGATGAAACTCCTCGACCTTCAGGACCTCTATGTCGACCCGACGCTGCCGCAAGCTACCAAGCCCCTTGTGCACAGAGAACTTTTGGGCCGCGGACGGGATCCACAGGAGCGCGTCACCGAACAGGTATTTGAAATAGACGAGAATGACGATTGGGCTTTGGAGGATTTTGACGTACGTAAAGAGAGAGAACAAAAATACGGCGATGGCGAATAGGCCGCGTGGAAATCCTGCGGGATCGCCGCGGTTAGTCCTTGTTTACACCTGCCACATCATCGCCTCGAAGTCATCGGTCGGGACCTTGAACTGGATGTAGCCGCGGTAGGGCCACTTCTCGACCTCCGAACCCGATCGCTCGACCGTCACGAAGATCTGGATCTCGTCGTCCGGTTTGACGCCCAGAAGCTCAAAGGGCACGGCAAGCTCGATGATATCGTTGGCCGCGACGGTATTGATCACTGCTGTCTGCAGACGGTTTCCATTGTCTCCCAGAAAGAGTGCGGCGCTGACGCGCCGTTCCTGCGGCACAACGCGTATTTCCACATCCCTGTTTTTGGGATACAGGAAATTAATGAAGAACGCTAGTTCCGATACTTTTTCGTCCTTCAGGCTTCCGCTCGGATCGATGCGGAGGAACATGTTCTTGAGATCGAACCCGTAATAGATATGCGTGATGATCGAGGCCCCCCGATGCATTGCTCCCCCGCCCTGGCTCACGTCATAGAAACCGGCCGGCAACCATTCGAAATAGTTCGTCACCTGCCCGTCGATCGTCGGGGAGATAAATGCCGTGAGTTCCACCGTGGGAAGCGCCTGCCGGTCTTCGCGCAGAATGGAGATCTGGAGTTCGTCCGGAACATCGAGGCCGATGAGCCGGTAGACATTCATCAGGTGTGTCCGGAACAGGACGTCGAACTCCTCGTCATTCTCGGAATAGTGGTCGTCCCCGTACCACCAGCACCAGTCGCTCCCTTCGGCGATATAGATTTCTTCCCATGCTTTTGCCAGTTTTGCCGGATCTCCGTTGGTGGAAGCATAGGCCGTCAGGGCCTCGCGCGTCTGTGCAAGAAGGTCCCAGGCGCGGTTGTCTTCCTCATGTCCGATCCAGATGCGAAAGTTTGCGTTGATCCATGAGCCGGCGTGAAGCCGTTCGATGGAAGACTGCGCGGGATGCTCCTTCAGATACTCTCCCACGGTCACGCACCGGAGCCCTTGTTCCCCGCTCAGGCGCTCATAGAGATAGAGAAAAAAATCCCTTCCGTCGTTCTGGTAATATTCCCAGGCATTTTCCCCGTCGAGAATAATGGACACCAGATGCGGTCCGTCCGACACCCCGCGCCTCACCCGGTGGAGCCGGTCAATGAGATCGTGGACCGCGTTTTTGTAATCCCACTTCGAATAAACGAACCCGATGAGATCGGAAAGCGTATGATCGCGGAACACCACGGAGACCCGCTTATCTCCCTTGCCGACGAGATAGGGTTTGTACAACACCTCGGGGTTCTTCATCACGCCGGCAAAATCCCGATCAATGTGGATCCCCAGGGACCGGGCAAGCACCCCTTCATCCGTGCCGATCCACTCGATGCCGGCATCGGCAAGGAGGGGAATGATGTCTTCGGCCACGGACCCTTCGGCAGGCCACATGCCGGAAGGGCGGGCGCCGAAAAGATTTTCGTGGTACGCCAGCGCACGGTCGACCTGGGCCTTGGCGTCCTCGGGATGGACAAACCGGTTGAGCGGAAGGTGAATATCGGGCACCGCCACCTTCGCCAGGTCGGTATCGCACAGGAGCGGGAGAATGGGATGGTAGAACGGCGTGGTCGTAAGCTCGATCCTGCCCGTGACCGCAAGCCGCTTGTATTCCGGAATAATCAGCGCCATGACCTCGCGCTGTTTCTGAATAAGCAGCGCTTTTTCGGTCTCGGTGAATCCCGAGCCTTTCCGGATCAGGCCTTTCAAAAACTGATCGTTCTGCTTGAAGAGAGGGTCGAACCAGGTAAGATTGAACCAGACCTGCAAATCGAGATAGTCCTGGGTCGTAAAATACCGCGTAGCGTTCTGAAGGTCGTCGGGAGAAACGCTGTAGCCCCTGCGATCGAGCAGCATCCAGTAGGACGGATAAGGCTTGATCATGGTGTCCCAGTTTGCCATGAAGGAATTCTTGAGCAGAAAAAGTTTGTCCGCCTGATCGAGTTCCGCCGCCGGTTTCAGCGTCAGGATAAGGAATTTATCCGTGGCCCCGTTTTCCACGTAGTCGCGGATCTGTTTCAGAAGCGAAGGAACGAGGTTGAAGGTCTGGTGGATGTCGGGAAAGTCGGTCAGGAGCGCAGGCATGTCGTAATAATCTTTGATTCCGTGCATTCTGACCCACGGAAGAATATACGAGCCGGTAATATCATCCTTATAGTATGGCTGATGCATATGCCAGACAAAGGCTATGTAAAGCGGATTATCGGACATGGGCAAGGAAAGCGCTACCTGGCGAACGCGAGCTCACGCATACATTCCCGGTCCCCGTACGCACTCAACGACCCGTCGGCGATGGGAGCGTATCGGGATTTTGCCGCTCGGATTCTCCATAATAGTACACGATCTCACCCCTGCGCGCAAGTCCCAGTTTGTCCCGTGCGATCTGCTCGATGTGGTCGGGATCGGTTTTCAAGGCACGGACCTCGTACGTAAGCCGGGCATTGTCTTGCTTGAGCGCCGCGATCTTTCCCGTGAGAGCATTATACTGTGCCTTCATACGGTAGTATTTGATCACGCCCATCTCGCCGAAAATAATGTGTGCAAAAAGATAAAGAGCGAGAAGGATGCCGGCAGCAGCAAGCAGTTTTCTATTGCGGGCGCTGTGGGAGCTACGGTTCGCTATGAGGGTGTTCTTTTTACGCATGACTTCGCTGTCTTGCCCGGACAGGCGCCGGGATGCAAAGGAAAGGCTTGCTAAAAACAAAACCACGAAGACCGGCTTCGTGGTAAAGTTGCAGATGGTTAACGTTCATAGCTACATCATCGTCATCACACACTGGCTATTTCTTTTTTGTGGTCTTTTTTGCCTTTTTTGCCGGGGCCTTTTTTTTCGCAGCCATGAATACCTCACCCCCTTTCCTCAACGGATTGCGTGAATGAAAAGTGAAGAATGATGGCAATAATGCCTTGTGCGTAGTACGGAGCTTGCCGGTCTTCTTTTAAATACGCCGGGGGCGTTCGAGCCCCCGGCGGGCCCCACTGCGGGGACACCTTGTATAGAAACTACTTCTTTTTGGTGGCTTTCTTCTTGGTTGCCTTCTTCTTTGCCTTTTTCTTGGCTGCCATTAGTTTTCCACCCCCTTTCGGTATACCGCGTTCAGACCAAAGCGGCCTTATCTTGAAACAAGCTGAGGAATATCATTCAGCAGTGACATCTGCGAGTATTTTTCCCTGATTTTCCCGTTCACCAATTCAATGAATTCTTCCGCATCCCTGATGGCCTGTCCGGCCTCGTACCGGGATATGATCCGGCCGGCCTCTTCCATGAAACTCTGATATTTTCTTCTCATCCGGTCGAATTTATTGATCAGGCTTTTATACTGCTCGCCAAGGAGCACTCCGGCCGCCGTCACTACCGTTTTTTGCGCATCCCTGCCGCGAACGCCCTTGGGACGGAACCCCTCGGACAGGATGAGCGCCCGTGCCGACCGAACCATGGCAAGGTAGGCTGCAGCAAAAGCCCATTCCTCATCCTTATCCTGCAGAATCTTGCTCGTGGTCAGGTCCCGTTCCGCCCGGGTCACGAGAGCAATAATCTCCGTGATCTCAGCGGCACGCTCCTCAACGATGCCCATTTCTTTCAGCGCTTCATATGTCATCTTCCCTGCCTACCAGGAAAATCTTTTTACCTTTTAACAGCTCTCGGATGAACGGATCCTTCGATTCCTTGCGTTTCCGGTATTCCTGTTCATCGAACACCAGGTAATCGATGTCACGTTTCAATTTTTCTTCCAGGCCCATCACCGTGTCGTTCAACTCCGTGATGTTCGCCTGGCCGATTACCATGAGATTGATGTTGCTGTCTTCTTTTTCGGAGCCCTTGGCATAGGACCCGTAGATAAAAGCGGTCTGCACCCCTTTTAGCCGGGAGAGCGACGCCTTCATCGCACCCTGGACGCCGGTCGTCTTGAAGATCAGCCCTTTCATCTCTGAGAAGATCGGAGAGCTTTTATTCGCGAAATAGTATTTCTGAACGCCCCGTTTCTCTTTCCCCAAGAGCCCGATCTTGACCAGGTTGTCCAACTCCCGTTTGATCCCCGCCGCGTCCTTGCCGATGTGGCGGGCTATCTCTCTCAGATAGAAACGATCATCCGGATTGTTAAAGAACAGGCCTAAAAGCTCCGCTCTTGTAGAAGAGAAGAGTTTTGTCAGCACGTTTTTGTTCTCCTCGTGGACAAATATACAACAAGAGTGTACTATTTGTCAACAAGAAAATAAAAAAAATTATCTTTCAGCATGTTAGACAATTTATCAACAGGCTTACTCACAGTTTTAAAAAAATGTACAAAAAATAATAGTTTTTAAGCTTAATTTGCCACTTTTATTGTTTTTACTTTCCTGCCGCTTCTTTCAGCTGGGTTGCTGATTGCGGGACGCCATGAGGCTGCACTCACTCCGAAAAACGGAGACATGCATGATATTTACCGCATGAACAGCCTGTTTTTTACATCCTGCCGGATCACGGGAAATCACGGGCATTGCGCTCGTCGATTGAAGAGTCGTTTTGTCCTCTCTGCGCGCTGACGCCTGTTCACGCGAAGAGGTGCGTTCAAAAAGTCAAACCCTGCTGCCGATCATGTATGCATCTCCCGGCCTCTCTCATTATTTTGCTTTCGTTTGCATCGTAACTTATGGTATACTACTTCGGATAGTTTGTTGACAATTTGTCTTCATCCATGAACGGAGATGTATGAACTTCAGTGAGTTGGATCTGCCCTACGAAGTAAAACAAGGTATCGAGCATACTGGTTTTACCGCATGTACGCCTGTACAGGAAGCAGTGATCCCCCGTGCGATCCGCGGAGAAGACGTGGCCGCGCAGGCGCAAACCGGAACGGGGAAAACCGCGGCCTTTCTTATTTCGCTTTTCACACGGTTAGTCAGAAATCCCGGAACGGATCTCGGAAACTCACCCCAGGCGCTCATCATTGCACCCACCCGCGAACTTGCGGACCAGATCTTTCACGAGGCCGAACGTCTCGGAAAGTTCACCGGCTTCCAATGCCTTGCGGTGTACGGCGGCATCGATTACCAAAAGCAGATGGATGTGCTCCAGAAGGGCGTCGACGTCCTCATCGGCACGCCCGGCAGGCTTATCGATTATTTCAAACAGAACGTGTACAGCCTCAAAAAAACCCGGTACCTGATCATCGATGAGGCCGACCGCATGTTCGACATGGGGTTCATCGACGACCTGCGGTATCTGCTCAAGAAGATGCAGCCCTACAGCAAGCGGCAGTCCATGTTGTTCTCCGCCACCCTCTCCTACCGCGTGATGGAACTTGCCTACGAATTCATGAACCTGCCGGAAAAGATCTCGATCACGCCCGAGAAGGTCACCGTCGACCAGGTCGAACAGGTCCTCTACCACGTGGGCAAGCACGAGAAGGTCCCGCTCCTGCTCGGGCTCCTCAAGAAGGAGCAGCCCGCCCGGGCGCTCATTTTCGTGAACACCCGTCGCGCTGCGGACATGGTTGTTGAGCGTTTGAACCGCAACGGATGGAAAGCCGATGCAATCACCGGCGATATCATCCAGAAAAAGCGGCTCAGGCTCCTCGCGGACTTCAAGGAGGGAAGGCTTCCCATTCTCGTTGCCACCGACGTGGCGAGCCGGGGCATCCACGTTGAAGCGGTAACGCATGTCATCAATTACGACCTCCCTCAGGATGCCGAAGATTACGTGCACCGGATCGGCCGTACGGGCCGCGCCGGGGCCACCGGCAAGGCCTTGAGCCTTGCTGATGAGGAATATGTCTTTTCCCTTGAAGAGATTGAAAAGTATATCGGTCAGAAGATCCCCGTGGAATGGGCCGACGAGACCATGTACATAAGGGAGATCAGAAGGACTGCCGAAGAGAAGCAGCGAGCCGCAGCAGTCTCTCAGCAACAGCATCAGCAGCGTCGTCCTCCTTCCAAAAACCGCCGTTTCCCCTCGAAAGCCAGGCAGCATTAGACGGCTGCGAATCAATCCAAAATATTTGTCTTTGATTTCTTGTTGCCCGCGTGTGGTCCCGCCTCGAAGATCTTGTCGGGAGCGGGTTCCGTTCCCTGTCGCTGCTCCCAAGCACTCCTCTTTGATTTCCCCGGCGACACCGCAGTATTCCCCGATCAAGTAAGACTCGCTGCCCGGAACGTGGTATAATAGTATTAGATCATTGAGGATGATTTCAGTCTGAATATTTTCCTCCGCAGCGCACAGCCGTAAATGCCATTGAAACAACAGGGAGGTGCACCCATGGGTGCCGCTATGACCGATAAAATCACCGATCGTCCGTGGTTTAAATTTTATGAGGCCGGCGTTTCTCCCAGCCTCGCATACCCCGAGACAACGCTCGGAACGGTGCTGGCCCGGACCACGGGGAAATACGCCGATCATACCGCTCTGCTGTTTTACGGAAGGAAGATCATCTACGCAGAGCTTAATGCTCTCGTAAATAAATTTGCCCACGCCCTCATTGGTCTTGGAGTCAAGAAGGGAGACCGGGTTGCGCTCATGCTCCCCAACATCCCGCAGATGGTCATCGCCTATTACGGGACGCTCCGCACGGGCGCCGTTGCCGTACCCACGAATCCCCTGTATCATGAGCACGAGCTCGAAGTCCAGCTCAGAGACAGCGGCGCGGAAACGCTCGTCGCGGTGGACATGTTTTATCCCGTGATCGAACGCGTCCTGCGGAAAACGAACGTCAGGAACCTCATTCTCTGCGGGATCAAGGACTTTTTGCCCTTCCCCCTGAACGTGCTCTACCCGATCAAGGCGCGCATCGATAAACAATGGGTCGGCGTCAAGCGGGTGCCGCCGATCCATGATTTTCTCGCACTTATGAAAAACGAGTCAAGCGCTGCCGTCGACGTGCCCGTATCACCCGGCGATGTTGCCCTGCTCCAGTATACGGGGGGCACGACCGGCATCCCCAAGGGAGCGATCCTGACCCACCGCAATCTCGTGGTAAACGCGGTCCAAAGCAGGGCGTGGCTCAACCTGCGAAATGAAGGAGAAGCCGTCATCCTTGCCGTCATCCCCTTTTTCCATGTATATGGCATGACAACGGCCATGAACCTCGGCATCCTCATCGGCGCAGAGCAGATCCTTCTTCCGAAATTCCACACCAAAGAAGTGCTCCGGTTCATCTCGAAATACCGTCCCCAGATATTCCCGGGGATCCAGGCCATGTATCTCGCAATTGCCCACTACCCCAAAATCAAACAGTATGACCTGTCATCGCTCACCGTCGCCTTAAGCGGGGCAGGCCCCCTGATGCATGAAGTGCAGGAGCAGTTCGAAAGTCTGACCAAGGCGCGGATCGTCGAAGGGTACGGCCTGTCCGAGGCGTCGCCGGTGACCCACGCCAATCCTATCTTCGGCAACCGCAAGGTAGGAAGCATCGGCTTGCCGTGGCCGGATACCGACGCGCGGATCGTGGATATTGAAACAGGAATGAACGTGCTGCCAATGGGCGAGGCGGGTGAACTGGTGGTACGCGGGCCCCAGGTCATGAAGGGGTACTGGAATAAACCCGGGGAAACCGCCGAGGCGCTCCGCAAGGGCTGGCTGCACACCGGCGATATCGCAAAAATGGACGAGGACGGCTACTTCTCCATCGTCGGCCGAATCAAGGACATGATCAAGACCGTTGGGGAGAACGTTTATCCCCGCGAGGTGGAGGAAGTCCTGTACACGCACCCGAAAATAAAGGAAGCCGCGGTCGTCGGTCTTCCGAACGAGGAATATCTGGGCGAGAAGATCAAGGCCTACATTGTTCTGAAGGAAGGGGAAACCGCGACGGCAGAGGAGATCATCGAGTATTGCAGGGACCAGCTTTCGAAGTTCAAGGTACCGAAGGAAATAGAGTTCCGCGACCAGCTCCCAAAGACCCTGGTGGGCAAAGTGCTGAGGCGGGTGCTCAAGGACGAAGAAATAAAGAAGGCGCAGACAAAATGAACCGTGGGACGCTGATTTTCGCCGATGAACGCGGATGAGCATTGTAGTAATTCCTATTTTCACCATGCATCCGCAACCAGAACTAGTTTCAGATTTTCGTTGCGCTCTTTTCAGTAACTACATCGTGAGGTGCTTATGAAAGATGTCGTCATCATAGACGGTTTTCGCACTCCCTATGCCAAGTCAGGCACGGTCTTCAAGGACGTGCCCGCCGTCGACCTCGGGGCCGCCATTGTCAAGGAAGTTATCGCGCGAACCGGGATCGACAAGGAGCGTATCGACGAGGTGATCGTCGGCAACGCGGGCATGCCCGCGGAAGCCGCCAACATCGCCCGGGTCATCGCCCTCCGTGCCGGGATCCCCGAGCGCATACCTGCCTACAGCGTGCAGCGAAACTGCGCCTCGGGCATGCAGGCGGCGGCAAGCGCCTACACCCAGATTCTCGCGGGCATGAGCGAGCTCGTGCTCGTTGCGGGCGTGGAGTCCATGTCTAATTATTCCTTCTATATAAAGAAGAAACTTCGCGATACGATAACGACCGTGCAGCGGGCGAAGTCGATCAGCGCAAAAGCCCGGGCCATCCTCTCGCTCAGGCCGAAAGACCTTGTTCCCGTCGTTGGTTTGATCGACGGCCTCACTGACCCCGTGTCCGGCCTGATCATGGGCGAAACCGCGGAAGTGCTCGTGCGGGACTTCGGCATCACCCGCCGCGAACAAGACGAGTTCTCGCTTCTGAGCCACCAGCGCTGGACCGCGGCAAACGAAGCGGGCAAGTTCAAGAATGAAGTGGTCCCGTATTACGTGCCGCCGAAATTCGGGCCCGTGGAGGAAGACATCGGGCCGCGAAAAAACCAGACTTTGGAAGCGCTCCAGAAGCTGCCGCCCTACTTCGACCGGAGATACGGGACCGTTACGGCCGGGAACTCGTCTCCGATCACCGACGGCGCTGCAGCGGCCTTGATCATGAGCGCAGACAAGGCAAAGGAACTCGGGTATAGACCGCTTGGGACCATCAAGGCAGTCGCCTTTGCCGGGCTCGATCCCTCCCGCATGGGACTCGGCCCGGTCTTCGCTACTCACAAAGCGCTTAAGATCGCGAAAATGAAAATGAAAGACATAGAACTTATCGAATTTAACGAGGCTTTTGCAGCCCAGGTCTTTGCCTGCGAAAAAGCCGCAGTTTCAAAAGAATTTTTTCATAAATATCTGCCGGGAGAAGAACCCTTTGGCGAGTTCCGGCAGGAGATCATGAACGTGAACGGAGGCGCAATCGCCCTGGGACATCCCGTGGGTTCGTCGGGTCTCAGGATCGTGCTCACCGTGCTGAAAGAGATGGAACGGCGCGGCCTCTCTGTTGGCCTTGCCACGCTCTGTATCGGCGGCGGACAGGGCGGCGCGATGATCGTTGAACGAAGATAGTTCATTCAGACAGGATAACAGGATTCACAGGATTGATAAAATCGATATTTGTCAATCCGCTTTTATCCTGTAATCCTGTTGAAAGGGATTTAATCTATGCCATCCTTTACCTATGAAATAAACAAAGAAGACATCGCAATCCTCACCTTC